>CAOJKG010000015.1 GCA_948437815.1 uncultured Mycoplasmatota bacterium | reverse complement strand
ATTCAAGTATTTACTTATGAAAAATTAAATAATCTTGCCGAAAGTTTATGGAGTAGAGAGTTACCTATTAAAGCCGACCGTGGTTTAATAGTAGATCGTAATGGTGAGGCTTTAGCCAGTAATATCACGACAGTATCTTTAGTGGTAGTACCAGGTCAAATAAAAGACCCAGAGCGTGTTGCTAAAGATTTATCTGATATTTTAAAGTCCGATTATAAAGATATGTTATCTCATGTAACAAAATCAACATCTATTGAAAGAGTTCACCCTGAAGGGCGAAGATTAGATTTTGAAATAGCAGAAAAAATAAATAAATTAAATTACGATGGAGTATATTTATTAAAAGAAAGCAAAAGATACTATCCTTATGAATCTGTATTATCTCACGTTTTAGGATATGTTGGAATTGATAACCAAGGCTTATCAGGAATAGAACTTTATTATGATGATTATTTAACAGGAGCAGATGGTGCTATTAAATACTTTTCAGATGGTAAAGGAAACAAACTTGAATTAACAGAAATATATGAAGCACCAACTCCAGGGGTAACACTAGAACTTACTATTGATATGCGTCTTCAAATGGCTGTTGAAAACGAGCTTGATAATGTTGTATCTAAGTATTCTCCCGAGCAAGCTTTAATAATGGCAATGGATCCTAAAACAGGAGAGATACTAGCTATGGCAAGTCGTCCTAATTTTAATAATAATGAATATCAAAAGTATAGTAATGAAGTTATCAATCGAAACTTACCAATTTGGATGACCTATGAACCTGGAAGTACATTCAAAATAATTACTTTATCGGCAGCTTTAGAAGAAAAAACTATAAATCTATTTGAAGATACATTTCATGATAGTGGAGCTATAGAGGTAGATGGTGCAGTAATTCATTGTTGGAAACATGGAGGACATGGTAGTCAAAAAATGATTGAAGTAGTTGAAAATTCTTGTAACCCAGGTTTTGTTAAAATAGGTCAAACTTTAGGTACTGATAAATTAATGAGTTATATAAATAATTATGGTTTTGGAAATAAAACAGGAGTAGATTTAAATGGTGAGTCATCAGGAATATTATTTAAGCCAGAAAATATGGGACCAGTAGAATTAGCCACAACTAGCTTTGGTCAAGGAATAAGTGTAACACCATTACAACAAATAAGAGCGGTATCGGCAGCAATTAATGGTGGGAAATTATATACACCACATATAGTAGGCAGTTTTCAAGAAAGTGAAACAGGAAGTATTATAAAAAAAGTAGAACCAAATATTGAAAAACAAGTAATTAGTGAGGAGACAAGTAAATTAGTAAGACATGCTTTAGAGAGTGTTGTAGCTAATGGTTCCGGAAAAAATGCTTATATTGAAAATTATCGTGTTGGTGGCAAAACAGGAACAGCTCAAAAAGTTAAAGATGGAAAGTATATGGATGGTAATTATATATTATCATTTATCGGCTTTTTACCAGCTGATGATCCTGAGGTTTTAGTATATGTAGCAGTAGATAATCCTAAAGGTGTAACTCAGTATGGTGGAGTTGTATCAGCACCTATTGCTAAGAGTGTATTAACAAGTGCTATTGATATATTAGATATTGAACCTAGCAAAGAAGGCATGCCTAGAGAATATACTTGGTTAGATATTAAATATTTAAAATTGCCTAATGTAGTTGGAATGACAAAAGATGAGGCCAAAAAAGCTTTACAGGGCTTTAAAATAGAATATTCTGGAGCAGGAGATAAAGTAATTTATCAGACACCTAATGCAGATTTTTATGCCCCTGAAGGTGAAACTATAAAACTATTATTAGGCTAATTAATCTGTGAAACCGATGTCAAATAAGCTTAAAATAAAAGAAATTTATCATAATAAGTAGTATAATAAAAAAAGAAAGAGGTGGGTTATGTTAATACTTGCAAAAACAGCAATGGCTATACTTTTAGGTTTTATTTTAGCAATTATTACAGGATTAATATTAATACCGATTTTAAGAAGATTTCATATAGGACAATATGTAAGTCACTATATTGGAGAGAGACATTTAAAAAAAGAGGGAACTCCAACAATGGGCGGATTAATATTTATCATACCTACAATTATAGCTTTAATTCTTTTATATTTTAATGGTAGTGTTAAAATAACTCATAGTTTGATAATTCTTATTTTTGTTTTTATATCTTATGCGATTTTAGGTTTTGTAGATGATTATTTAAAAATCAAATTTCATAATAATAAAGGATTAACAATAGTTACTAAATTATTAGCTCAAATGATAATTGCTCTTATATTCTTTTATATATTTATGAGTAATGGTGGCAAATCAGATTTAGTTATAACTAGTTTAGGAATTAATTTGCCGATGGGATGGACATTCGGATTATTTATTCTTTTCTTATTAGTAGGAAGTAGTAATGCTGTAAATATTACTGACGGACTAGATGGATTAGCAGGCGGATTAAGTGCTATAGCATTTATTGCTTTTGGTGTTATATCTTGGAACACAGGTTGGTTAGTAGGATATCAAGAAATAGCTATATTCTGTTTTGTTATAGCAGGAGCACTATTAGGATTCTTAGTATTTAACTCACATCCTGCCAAAGTATTTATGGGAGATTTAGGATCTTTATCATTAGGAGCAACACTCGCCACTATAGCTATACTTACTAGACATGAGTTGTCTCTGGCTTTAATTGGTGGAATATTTGTTATTGAAACATTAAGTAGTTTGATTCAAATAATCGCTATTAGAAAATTTAATAAAAAAGTATTTAAAAGAGCACCTTTACATCATCATTTTGAAGTAGTAGGTTTAAATGAACAAGACATAGTAAGATACTTTTGGGTTGCAGGGTTAATACTTGCTATGGCAGCTATAACATATGGAGTATGGTTATAACAGATTATAAAATAACAAATTTTATAGTCTTTTTTTATTTGATATGTTAAAATTAAATTAGCATAATTATTAAAAGCTAGAAAAGATGAGGTAAAAGTATGAATTATGATTGTATAATAGTTGGAGCTGGTCCTGCAGGATTGTTTTGTGCGTATGAGTTAATTGAAAATAATCCTAAATTAAAAATAGCTATTTTAGAAAAAGGCAAGTTTGTTAAAAATAGAATATGTCCCATGAATAAATTAAAAACAGAATGTAAAAATTGCCAACCATGTGGTATTTTATCAGGCTATGGTGGAGCGGGAACTTTTTCTGATGGTAAATTAAATTTTATTCCCAAATTAGGCAAATCAGATTTATTTAAATATATGAATGAAAGTGAAGCTTATAAATTAATTGATGATACTGAAGTTATATTTAATAAATTTGGCATGGATGCTGATGTATTTCCTAGCAATATGGATAAAGCTGAAGAAATAAAAAAAGAAGTTACTAAGGTGGGAGCTAGACTACTTTTAATAAAGCAAAAACACTTAGGCAGTGATCATTTACCTAAATATATTGAAGATTTTTCTAATTATTTAGAAGCAAAAGGTGTTAAAATATTTGAAAATACTGATGTGATAGATATTGAAAGTGTTAAAGAAACGGAACATAAAGTTAAATATACAAAAGACAAAAAAGAAGAGATACTAACAACCAAAAATGTTGTTGTAGCGCCTGGTAGAACAGGAGCCAAATGGGTTCAAGATTTAGCAGATAAATATAAAATCGATTATATTTCTAAAAGTATTGAAATAGGAGTTAGAGTTGAAGTACGAAAAGAAGTATTAGAGCAAATATGTAGTGTAATATATGACCCAACAATATTTATTAAAACTAAGACTTATGGTGATGAAATAAGAACATTTTGTACCAATCCTGGTGGTTTTGTAGCAAAAGAAAATTATTATGGTTATATATGTGTAAATGGTCATTCATTAAAAGAGATTAAATCAAATAATTCTAATTTTGCTTTTATAAGTAAAGTAACGCTAACAGAGCCTGTAACAAATACAAGAGAATATGGCGAATCAATAGCCAAAATAGCTAATGTTTTAGGAGATTCTAAACCAATAATACAAACACTAAAAGACTTAAAGTCAGGCCGTAGAAGCAATTGGGGGAGAATTAATAAATTATTTATTGAACCAACATTAAAAGATTGTGTAGCAGGAGATTTATCATTAGTATTACCTCATCGAATTATTTTAAACATTTTAGAAGGCTTAGAGAAGTTGGATCAAATTATTCCAGGAGTAAATAATGATGAAACATTACTTTATGGCCCAGAAATAAAATTCTTTAGTAACGAAATAACTACCAATAATAAATTTAAATTAGAGAATTTTGATGTTTATTTTATTGGTGATGGCGCAGGTAAAGCAGGAAATATTGTAACAGCAGCAGCTACTGGCTTAGTTGCAGCTAGAGATATTTTAAAACGAATTAAATAAAAAAGATTCCATTAAAATATGGAATTTTTTTAAATACTAAAAACTAACTACTTTATTTGATAGATATATTGTAATATTAACTTTAGTAAAGAATTATATCAATAAATTAAAATATCTTTCAAATTTGCACCATTTAGAGATTAATGTTATAATATAATTACTAAGGGGAGACAATAATGGAATTTTTAAAAAGAAATAGTAAAAATATAAAGATAGGGATTTTATTCATTTTATTTATAAGTGCATGCATAACAATCTTCTACTTATTAAACAATAAACAAATAGAAGTATCAAAAGATATAACAGGTACAGTAATAATTGCAGATAAAGAGTATTTAATGATTGAAAGAAATAATGAAAACTATTTAATATCTAATATAAAAGGTAGTTATGAAATTGGTGATAAAGTTAAATTTACATATTATGAAAGTAATATCAATAATGCAAAAAGTCCTAAAGAAATAAAGATTATAGATGAAGAAATAATTAGCAAAAATAGTAGTGAGAATAAAACTGATTTAAATAATACTGATGATAAAAATAATATTAAAGATAATAATGTTGAAAAACCAGATAACGAAGGTAATAATTCTAATATCGTAAATAGTAATAATAAAAATGAAGACGAAAAAGCTGACGATGTTGTAATAAGTTATTTAAATAGAGTAGAAGCTGAAATGGATAAACCAAGTTTAGGAGAAAGTGCCAAAGAGTATTTTATTACAATAATTGATTTTATCTTTTATAAAGGAACTATCAAGGGTCATACTTTTAATGAATTATCAAATAGTGCTAAATTAAAAGTATTATCTAGTGCTTTATATTTAGATAGTAAAATAGATAAATATTTTCCAGGCTATAAAGAGAGTATTTCAAGTACAACTAAAAATATTTATACAAATATTAAGGCTAATATTATATCTGTTTATTTAGATATTACAACAACTATATGTAATTCAAATAATGAGTTATGTGCTAGTGCCAAAGATGGGTTTCAAAGTTTAAAGAAAAATTTTGGTTTAACCTTTGATTTAATAAAAGAAATCGCTGGTGATGGCGTAAGTAATTTAAAAAATTGGTATGAAATATGGAGTGGTAAATAAGTCACTCTTTTAATTTTGAAAAATAAAGGCCAAATTTGTATAAGTTTTGTCAAATGATAGTAGTATCATTGTTGGGAGTATTGCCGTCTGTTATAATAAATCTATAACCATTATAAGGAGGCAATATGGGAAAGAAATATGTATACCTTTTTTCAGAAGGTAACAAAGACATGAAGAATTTATTAGGAGGAAAAGGGGCAAACTTAGCAGAAATGACTTCAATTGGCCTACCGGTCCCAAGTGGGTTTACGGTTACAACTGAAGCTTGTAACAAATATTATGAAGATAAAGAAGTAATAGACGAAGCCATAAAAGAAGAAATTTATACTAAATTAAGTGAATTAGAAAAAATCACTGGCAAGACCTTAGGAGATAAAGAAAATCCATTGCTTGTAAGTATTAGAAGCGGGGCTAGAGCTAGTATGCCTGGAATGATGGATACAGTATTAAATTTGGGCTTAAATGATGAGGTAGCGCAAGGTTTTACTGAAGTTACTCAAAACAAAAGATTTGTTTATGATTCATATCGTAGATTTATTCAGATGTTTGCAGATGTCGTAAAAGGATACTCTAAAGCAAGTTTTGAACGTCGTTTAGATGAAATAAAAGAAGAAAAAGGAGCAAAATTTGATACTGATTTAACAGCAGAAGATATGGTTGAAGTAACTGAAGATTTCAAAAGAATATATAAAGAAATTGCAGGTGAAGAATTTCCACAAGATCCAAAAGTTCAATTAATCGAAGCTATAAAAGCAGTATTTAGAAGTTGGAATAATGAAAGAGCTATATATTATCGTAGGATGAATGATATTCCAGGATCATGGGGGACAGCAGTTAATATTCAAGAAATGGTTTATGGCAATCGTGGCGAATCGTCAGGTACTGGAGTGGCGTTTACAAGAAATCCGGCGACAGGCGAAGCAAAACTTTATGGCGAATATTTAATTAACGCTCAAGGAGAAGATGTAGTTGCAGGAATTAGAACTCCAGAACCAATTTCAACACTAGAAAATGTAATGCCAGAAGTTTATAAAGAGTTTGTAGATATTGCTACAAAACTAGAAAATCATTATAAAGATATGCAAGACATGGAGTTTACCATAGAAAATGGGAAATTATTTATGCTACAAACCAGAAATGGTAAAAGAACAGCTACCGCCGCATTAAAAATAGCTGTTGACTTAGTAAATGAAGGCATGATTAGTAAAGAAGAAGCTTTACTAAAAGTTGAGCCAAAACAATTAGATAGTTTACTTCACCCGATGTTTAATAGTGAAGCTTTAAAAAAAGGCGAAGTTATTGCAACAGGTCTTGCAGCATCACCAGGAGCTGGAGCAGGCAAAATTTATTTTACAGCTGAAGATGTTACAATGCATGCTAAAGCAGGAGAGAAAACTATTTTAGTTAGACTTGAAACTAGTCCTGAAGATATTGAAGGAATGAATCATGCAGAAGGAATACTTACTATACGTGGCGGAATGACTAGCCATGCTGCTGTCGTTGCTCGAGGTATGGGAAGATGTTGTGTATCAGGTTGTGGTGAATTAACAGTTAATGAAGAAAAGAAAACTTTAACAACAGCAAGTGGTAAGGTATATCATGAAGGAGATGAAATCAGTTTAGATGGTTCTACTGGTAAAGTATACGATGGAATTATCAAAACTGAAGACCCTACAATAAGTGGCGATTTTGAAACATTTATGAGTTGGGCTGATGAAACTAGAAGACTAAAAGTTAGAACTAATGCTGACACTCCAAAAGATGCCAAACAAGCACGTAAATTTGGAGCCGAGGGAATTGGTTTATGTCGTACTGAGCATATGTTTTTTGAAGAAACAAGAATATTTAACTTCCGTAAAATGATTACTGCTGAAACTCTAGAACAAAGAGAAAAAGCTTTAGCAGACATATTACCATCTCAAAGAGCAGATTTTGAAGAATTATTTAGAGCTATGGCACCATATAGTGTAACAATTCGTTATTTAGATCCTCCTTTGCATGAGTTTTTGCCTCATACAGATGATGAGATTAAAGCTTTAGCAGAAAGTTTAGAAATTAGTTTTGAAACTTTAAAGAAAAGAATTGACTCCTTAAAAGAATTTAATCCAATGATGGGACATAGAGGTTGTCGTTTAGCGGTTACATATCCTGAAATTGCTAAAATGCAAACCAGAGCAATTATTGAAGCTGCTATAAATGTTACAAAAGAAGGAACAAAAGTAACTCCTGAAATTATGATCCCTTTAATTGGCGATGAAAAAGAATTAATTTTTGTTAAAAATATTGTTTGTGAAACTGCAGATACTATTATTAAAAAAAGTGGCATTGATATCGAATATCAAGTAGGAACAATGATTGAAATACCACGTGCTGCTCTTATTGCAGACAAAATAGCTAAACATGCTGAGTTCTTCTCATTTGGAACTAACGATTTAACTCAATTATCTTATGGCTTCTCAAGAGATGATGCTGGTAAGTTCTTAAATGATTATTATAAAAATAACATATTTGAAAGTGATCCGTTTGCTAAAGTGGATATTGAAGGCGTTGGCGAATTAGTAAGAATAGCTATTGAAAAAGGAAAATCTATAAGACCAAATATCCATTTAGGAATATGTGGCGAACACGGTGGAGATCCAGCTAGTATCGCTTTTTGCGAAAGTGTAGGTCTTGATTATGTATCATGTTCACCATTTAGAATACCAATCGCTAGACTAGCAGCTGCTCAAGCAAAAATCAAAAATAAATAATGAGTTATGTTTTTTACATAACTTTTTAATTTATTAAAAATATATAATATGATATAATTAAGCTATAAAATTAATTTTTTATAATAAAAAGTTATTTAAAAATATTTTTAATATAGGAGGACAATGTGACAGATAGTAGGATATTAGATATATTTTATAATGAAATAGTTCCAGAAGCTAAAAAAGGAGAAATAGACTGTTATTTTATGTTTAATACTGCCTTTAATTTAGTAATAGATAATGAAGTAATTAGTATATGTGATGAAGCGGCATGTGAAGATTTAGTAATACCAACTTTAAAAATAACCAATAAAGTTTTATTTAATAGCTTATTAGTAGAATTTGTAAGAAAGGCTATAGACTTTTATGATATATCAAATTTTGCTTTTTTAGAAGATCTAAATAAAGAATATAAAGACACTTTAAGTGAAGGTCAAGAAGAGTACTTAATTAAATATACTATAGTAGCTAATTTACTTGCTAATGCATCTTTTGAAGATTTCGATAATCCAATAAATTTTTTAAAATCTCGTATAGCTATGTTAGATAATAAAATTATTGAGAGCAATGAACTAATAGATATAGGATACATTGATAGTATTGGAGCAAGATTACGGATTATAGAAGAAAAAAGCCCAATTAAAGCTGAGACGCCATATAGAATTACAAGTTATTTAGAATTTGATGATGGATATATATTACACTTGCCAGAAATATATGCAGGCAATACAGGAGAAAAATATCAACTTTATGGTATTCAAAAGACAAGAAAAAATAATGAAGCTGAAGAAAGAACATATTTAAAAAAAATCAGAAAGGGGTTTATTGCCAAGATAAATGGTGCACCAGAACATTATTTTTTCGCTGCTATGCTTTTTATATCATTATGCTCAGATAAAGAAATAGAAGTGAAACCATTTTTAATAGAAAGGTGGAATGCAAAGAGAAAGTCTATGTTTAATAAAGTAAAAGCTAACCAATATTTGCAATTGTTAGTAAACGATTGTGAACAATTAGAGCATTCAGAAAAACTAACAGAAAGCCTTATTAAGTATTTTTTTGAAAAAGAGGAAGAACATGATAAGCTTCAAAGTAATATAACGGATAATCTTCTTCGTTACTTTACAAAATTAAGTGATGTAACGATTGGATTAGATATAATATCATTTCCTCATGAGGCAGATTTTAGTTTAAAGCTTAAAACAGAAGAAGCTATCGAAAGCAGAAGCGAAGCATTTAATGAGCTTTTTAAATTAATAAGCGATTACAAAAGAAGAGAAGATTATTTAGGAAGATAAAACATAGAATTTAAGTTATGCTAAAGTATAGCTTTTTTCTTTTCTAAAAATAAATTATGTGATACAATTAATAAGAAATAGAAAAAGAGGTTATAAAAAAATGAAAGAAGAAAAAGAGACAAAGAAAAAAACTCCAAAAAAAAGCACTTCAAAAACTACAGGAGCAGCTAAAAAAACTGTTACTAAAAAAACAACTAATAATAAAAAAGCAACAAATACTACCACCAAGAAAAATGAAACAGCAAAAAGCTCTCAAAAAAACAGTCAAAGAAGCACAGCAATTAAAGATAACAATAAATCTATTAAAGTAAATAATTCAACAAATAAAAGCACTAAAAGTACAACAAATAAAATAGAAACCAAAAAAGTGAAAGCTGTAAATAAAAATATTACTAATGAAGAAATAAAACAAATACCAAAGTCTAAAAAGAGTGAGAAACAAGAAGATATACCAAAAACTGAAGTAATCGAAACTAAAAAAACATTTAATAGTAAGCTTAAAGGATATGAATTATTTATAATCGCAGGTTCTTTAGCACTATTAATCGCCATAGTACTAATGGTAAATAAGAATAATATGCGTGCACATTGTAGAAAAGCTATATGCAATGAAAGTGGATCTATTTGTTATAATTACACACAAGATAGAAATGGGGTTACCAAAAAAACTTGGCAGGGAAGCTGTCGTAATAGATAATTAATATATTTGGCAAAACACAGGATGTATTGTAATATAAAAAGAAATTTGATAAAATAATAAATGTGTGCAAGAAGAAAGGAACCATATATGAGATATTTAGGACTAGATTTAGGGACTAAAACTTTAGGTGTAGCTATAACAGACAAAACAAAAACTATAGCAAGTGTATTAAAAGTAATTCATTTTAAAAGTGAAGATTATGATACAGCACTTAAAGAAGTAGTTGAAATAGTACAAAACTATAATATTGAAAAAATAGCCTTAGGGTTACCTAAAAATATGAACAATTCTTATGGGTTTGCTAGTGAACGTAGTTTAAAATTTAAAGATAAATTAGAAAAACTAGTAAATATTCCGATCATTTTAATAGATGAAAGATTAAGCACAGTTGAAGCAGAAAATATTTTATTAAATGCTGATATGAGTCGTGAAAAAAGGAAGAAGATAATTGATGGAGTAGCGGCAGAGATAATTTTAGAAACATTAATAAAGAAAGAGGAAAATTAATGAATAACGAGAGTGAGCGTTATTTTACAGTAAGTGACGCTAATGGTAAAACTATTGAATATGAAATTTTATTTACATTTGATTCAGATGAAACAAAAAAGAGTTATATAGTTTTTACAGACAATAATAAAGATAAAGATGGCAGCATTATAACATATGCAGCTACGTACGATAAAGATGGCGAAAAGCTTGAGTTAAGAGATATTGAAACTGAGAAAGAATGGAATTTAATTGAAACTATATTATCTCAGATCGAAGAAAAAACAAGTGGAGAATAAAGAGGATTTTTAATGAAAAAGAAGTTAATAATAATTATTAGTATAATAATAGCAATTATAGCTATTTTGATTGGATTATATTTTTATGGTTTAACCCCTGTATCTAAAAGTAATGAAGTAAAACTATTCACTATTACATCAGGCACAGGAAAAATGGATATAATAAATAATTTAAAAAAAGAAGGCTTAATAAAAAGCAAAATATCTTCTTATATATATGTTATTTTCAATCGTGATTTAAATTTACAAGCTGGGAACTACGAGATAAGTCCTAATATGAGTGTAAAAGAAATTTTAAATAAAATAAATGATGGCAAAATAAAAGAAGAAAAAAATCAAAATACTTTTAGTATTACCTTTGTTGAAGGAAGAAGATTTCCATATTATGCAGGAAAAATAGGCGAAGCGACTGGAAAAACTAAAGAAGAAGTCATCACTGAATTAAGTGACAAAGAATATTTAAATGAATTAATAAACAAATATTGGTTTTTAACAGATGCCATATTAGACGATAAAATATATTATCCATTAGAAGGATATTTATTTCCGAGCACTTATGAATTTTATAAAAATAGTAGTGTAAAAGAAATAGTTAAAGTTATGCTAGATACATTTGGCAGTAAATTAAAAACATATGAAGAAATAATTAATAGTTCTAAATATAACGTTCATGAAATATTAACTTTAGCGAGTATTGTCGAATTAGAAGGTGCAGGCTCTGATGACCGAGCAGGAGTCGCAGGAGTGTTTTATAATAGATTAAAAGACAATTGGAGTTTAGGCAGTGATGCAACAACTTATTATGCTGCGAAAGTCGAATTTAGTGAAAGAGACTTGTATATAAAAGAAATAAATGAAGTAAACGCTTATAATACAAGGCCGCAAGCTATGGCTGGTAAACTTCCAATAGGGCCTATTTGTTGTCCTAGTATCGCATCATTAATCGCAACTATAAATCCAGAAGAACATGATTATTATTATTTTGTCGCAGATAAATATAAGAAAACCTATTTTACCAAAACAGGTTCTGAACATGATAATAAAAAAAATGAACTAAAGGCCTCTGGCTTATGGTACACATATAATAAATAAAGTACATAAATAGATAAATTAAGAAAATGTACTTAAAGGAGAAATGAATTTTGAAAGAATTAATACTTGAAATGGAAAATTATGCCTCCGAGCATAATGTCCCAATAATTGAAAAAGAATCTATAACTTTTATTATGAAATACATAAAAGCGAATAATATAAAGAGCATATTAGAAATAGGAAGCGCAATTGGCTATTCTAGTATTTTAATGGCAAGTGTAGCACCTGAAGTAACAGTAACCACTATTGAAAGAGATAATGCAAGATATATGGAATGTGTAAAAAATGTTAAAAAATGCAATTTTGATCAAAAGATAAATGTTGTATTTCAAGATGCTTTAGAAGTAAATTTAACTAATACATCTTATGATATGATATTTATAGATGCAGCCAAAGGGCAATATCAAAAGTTTTTTGAAAAGTTTAAATATTTCTTAAAACCAAATGGTGTAATTATTACCGATAATTTAAAATTCCATGGAAATGTTGGCAAATCACAAGAAATAGAATCTAAGAATTTAAGAGGCTTAGTTAGCAAAATAGAGGACTATATAGAATTTTTAAAAAGCAATAATGAATTTGACACCAATTTTTATGATGTTGGTGATGGTTTATCAGTAAGTGTGAAAAAAGATGATAAAAAATAATAATTTAGTGTTAGTAACTAATAATGAAATAGTTGAAACTTTAAAAAATAAATGTCAAGAAAGTAGTATTACTTTCCTTTTTCCAGTTAAAGATTTTTGTGTAGGAATGCCTTGTTTTGAAATAGAAGAAATAAAAGAAGAAAGCTATATATATATTAATCGAATATTAGATAAAGAAGGAATTAATAACTTTAAAAAACTGTTAAAAAATCTACCAAGTAATATAAAAGGAATCGTATTTGACGATATAGGCATATTAAATATTTTGATAGAAACTAAAAGTAAGTTAACAAAAATCTTGTTTTTAAGTCATTCTAATTGTAATTATGAAACTATAAATTCATTTTTAGAATATGCTGACAGTGTAGTTATTTCAACCGATATTACTAAAGAAGAAACCGAAGAAATTCTAAAAAAAGCAATTAAGCCTTTAGTTTTATATGCATTTGGTCATGTAGCAATTATGTATTCTAGAAGAACTTTATTAACTAATTATAACAATCACTTTAAAACAAATATAGAAAAAGAAACAACTTTAGAAGAAAGTATTAGTAAAAAAAGTGTCAAAGCTATTGAAAACAATTATGGAACAATGATTTATACAAATGAACCATTTAACAATTTAGCTTTACAAAATTCTAGTAATATTTTCTACAATCTTATTAATACATTATTTATACCAACTGAAGATATTATTAAAATATTAAATAATAATACTGATAATTTTGAAGACAAATATCCATACAAATATTTAAGTGAAGAAGAAACCATATTTAGAATAAAGGAGGAAAGACCATGATAGAGTTACTTGCTCCTGCGGGCAATTTAGAACGTTTAAAAATAGCTTATCTTTATGGTGCTGATGCTTGTTATATTGGTGGTTATCGTTTTTCACTACGTGCCAATGCTATAAATTTTAGCAATAGTGAATTAAAAGAAGCTTGTGAATTCGCGCATAATTTAAATAAAAGAGTATATGTCACAGTTAATATTGTTTTACACAATAAAGATTTAGATGGGTTAAAAGAATATTTAGAAGAGTTAGCAGATATTGGAGTAGATGCTATAATTATAAGCGATATCGCAGTCATTAAAATAATTAAAGATAATAATATTCCTTTAGAGGTTCATATTTCAACTCAAGCGAGCACGTTAAATGCGGAAGCAGCTTTATTTTATAAAAAGTTAGGAGCTAAGCGAGTAGTATTAGCAAGAGAAGCAAATAGAGAAGATATTAAAGATATTAAAGATAAAACGGGTTTAGATTTAGAAGGGTTTATCCAAGGAGCTATGTGTACTAGTTTTAGTGGCAAATGTGTATTATCAAATGTCTTTACCAATCGCGATGCTAATCGAGGAGGGTGTGCCCAAATATGCCGTTGGACCTTTGATATCGAAAATGAGAGAGAACCTTTTAGTATGACGCCAAAAGATTTAAATATGGCTAAATATATAGAAGATATGATAAATATAGGTGTAAATTCTTTTAAGATTGAAGGTAGAATGAGATCAGTTTATTATATAGCAACTATTATATCTGAATATCGTAAAATAATTGATAAAATAAAAATGCATAATTTAAAGTTAAACGACATACTATATTCTAATGACATCATGAATAGATGTGCGAATAGAGAAAGCGCTCCTCAATTTTATGACAAATTTCCAAGTGATAAAGAACAATATTATTTAGGAAGGACTGAGGAGTCAAATCAAGACTTTTTAGGAATAGTATTAGAAAGTAGTGATAATGAAATATTACTAGAACAAAGAAACTATTTTAAAATAGGAGATGTAGTTGAATTTTTTGGTCCAAATATGGAACCATTTACTTATACTATAACTAAAATATATAATGAAAATCATGAGAATATCGACATAGCTAGACATCCAAGAATGCTAACATATTTAAGTGGTTTACCAAAAATGTCAAAAGGATCTATGATGCGATTAAAAGTATTTGACAAAAGCAACTATTTGTAGTATCCTTTTGTAAGTGCAAATTTTATTTGAGGTGAAGAAGAATGAAAAAAGAAAATAAAGTAATAATGACTCCCGAGGGTTATTTAGAGCTAGAAGCGGAGTTAAATGATTTAAAACAAAATAAAAGGCCTGAGGTTATAGCAACTTTAAAATATGCTAGAAGTTTAGGCGATTTATCTGAAAACGCTGACTATGATGCTGCACGTAATGAACAAGCACAATTAGAAAGCAGAATTAAAGAATTAGAATACAAATTAGAACATTGTGAAATAGTTGATAATAAAGATAAAAATGTTGCTAATGTTGGTTCTACAATCGTTGTTGAGTATGAACCTGGAGATGAAGAAGAATTTAAACTTGTTGGTTCATTAGAGGCTGATGCTTTTAATAATAAAATTTCCAATGAGTCTCCGATTGGCAAAGCTGTAATAGGTCATAAAGCAGGGGAAACTATATCAGTTGAAAGTCCAAATGGTTCTTATGAAGTTTTGTTAAAAAGTGTTAAATAGAAGGAATAAATATGACAAGTGTGGAAAATGAGTCCGAAATACCCGAGCTGTTAGAAATACCCGAGCAGAATTTAAGGTTAATAAATGAAATAAACCCTTACTTTCAAAAAAAAGGAGATTTATTTGTTATAATAGCTAGGGAAATAAATTTTCGTTATGGCAAGAACAGTGGCGATTTAAGAGTAGGAATAATTAGAATAAAGGAAGATAAAACATTTGAATTAGTGCTTCCTTTTAGCAAAAATATAATTTATGCTACTATAAATAATAATGTAGTTAAAATAGCTTATGTTGAAGACTATTGCCTAAAAAATAAAGATATAGAACTTAATGAAAGTGGAAGATTAAATTTTGAAGATTATGCTTTTTTGTTAGATCCTGAAGAACAATATCTTCTAAGTTCAAGGCCAGCTTCTAGATAAGGGACAAATACAACTAACAAAGGTTGTATTTTTATATTTTTTGTGTTATAATCTACAAGAAACCCAAGGAATATAGAAATATATTTCCAAAAATCAATCCGCTGTAATATATAAGATTGATGGTTAATAAAATTTAGAAAGGA
>CAOJKG010000014.1 GCA_948437815.1 uncultured Mycoplasmatota bacterium | reverse complement strand
AAAAATCTAAAACAAAAAGAAAAAGCTGTAAAATTTATTTACAACTTTATTCATTCCTCCGTCCCCGATGGAACTTGTCAATAAGTAAATGTCATTAAATGTAATTTTATGGAAAAATATTTTGATTTTTAATTATTTTTTTCTTCTAAAACTTTAAAATTTACAATGATTGGGTCTAAGTGCGATTGGGGTACCAGGATACAAGTTAGACCCAATAAAAAAACAATTTCATTTATATTAAAATTGTTTTTTGCTTTTTATTAATTATTATTTTTTACTATTTCTAATGCTCCATGCATTTTCATATCGTATTTAACTATTTCGTTTGATCCGTATGCTTTTAACAATTCTTCAACTGTGATGCCATAATTTGATGCCATTTCTTCAGTTTTTTTGTTAACTTCTTCTTCAGTAAAGTCAATCTTTTCAACATCTGCGATAGCCTCTAATAAATAACGATATTTAATTCTTTTTGTAGCTTCTGGCTCCATTTGTTCATGTAATTTTTCATGAGTCATCCCTGTTATTTGCATGTAATCGTCTATTTTAATTCCTTGCATTTTTAATTGATCTTCAAATTGGTGAATCATGCGATGTACTTCTTCAGAAATAATATCTTCTGATAATTCAACTTTCATGTTTTCACTAGCTTTTTCTAAGCATTTTTCTAAATGTGCGTCTTCAATATCAGCAGTTTTGCGTTCAGTGATAACATTTTCTACTTCTTTGCGGAATTCGGTTTCGTTTTTAATATTTTCATAACCTAGATCTTTGTAAAAATCTTCACTTAGTTCTGGAACTATTCTTTCTTTAATTTCTCTTACTGTTACATTGAATTTAACATCTTTGCCTTTTAAATCAGCTACATAATCTTCTGGAAATTTTAAATTTAGTTCTTTAGTTTCTCCAATAGCCATTCCAATTACTCCATCTTCGAATCCTGGAATAAATGTGTTTGTGCCTATTTCTAATGGGTAGTTTTCACCTTTGCCACCTTCTAAAGCTTTGCCGTCAACAAAACCTTCAAAATCAATAACAGCGGTATTTCCTTTTTCTACTTTTCCTTTTTCTTTAGGAGCGATTTCTGCAAGTTGATTTTGTAATTTAGAAACTTCTTCATCAATTTCTTCTTTAGTTACTTTTACTGTTTCTTTTTTAATACCTAATTTTTTGTATTCGCCTAATGTTACTTCAGGCTTAGCAGTAATTGTAAATTTGAAAATAGCTTCTTTTTCATTTATACTTGTAATATCTAATTTTGGCTCGATTACTGGTGTGATCTTTGCTTTGTCTAATGCTTTTTTATAAGCTTCATCCATAACAAAGTCTACAGCGTCCATATATAAAGATTCAATACCAAATTTTTTAATAAATATGTTTTTTGGAGCAGTTCCTTTTCTGAAACCTTCAACTTTAACTTCTTTGTTTTTCTTTTTATATGCTTTATCAAGAGCATTTTCCCAAGTTTCACCCTCAATTTTAATTTCAATTTCTTTTACGTTTTTCATAAAACACTATTCCTTTCAAATACTTTCAATATTATACCGTATTTTTACACTTTTTACAAGCTTAAACGTATCTTAATAATAGGTCAAAAACTTAATGATAACATAGTTATATTTCTTTACTTAATAACCGAAATTAAAAAGTTGAATAATAAATATCCAACTTTTTTTGCTTGTTAAATTAAAAAATTGATTAAATTAGTAAATTTTTCTATAAAGATAAAAACTATGCCTAGGCTTCCTATTAAAAATGGCCCGTATGGAACTTCTTTATATTTGCTTAACATCATAGCCCCAATAGCATATGGCATTGCTAAAAGTGATGATAAAATAATAGCTATTAAACCTAACTTTAAACCTAATATTATGCCTATTACAAGGGCTAGTTTTATGTCTCCGCCACCTAAAGCTTCTCTTTTAAAAATTAATTTTCCTATTTTTCCTATAAGAAGCATTAATACAAATAGCACAATACCACTTAAAATACTAAAACCTACTTCTTTTATACCAAAATAACAATATTTTAAAATTAGTATGAGTATGCTTGAAATAATTAAAGGACTGTCTAGTATTATTAAATATTTAAAATCGCTGACAAATATAATTATTACTAATGCAGCGATAATTATGGAAGTAAAAAATTCATATGAAATACCATAACTATAATGGCTTATAATTATTATTAATCCATTTAATATACCAATAAATAAATTTAATATCCATGAATTATCTTCTTTGGGCCTAACTTCGGGTATGTTTAAAGGTAACCTTTCTCCTATTAGAGTATATGCTAACCCTAAAATAAAACCTATTAAAAATAATATAATAATCATATTATCCCCCTAACCTATTTGTCCGTAAAGACTAAACATTGGAATTACTACTGCAAGAATTATAATACCTACTATTAATGCTAGGGTAACTATCATTATTGGTTCTAAGAAACTTTTTAAATTAGTTACTTTTGATCTATGTAAATCACCATAATAATTTGCTACTTTTTCCATCATTAATGATAATTCTCCAGTTGATTCTCCGGTTACAATCATATAATAAGCTACATCTGGCACACACCATTTGTTTTCGAATGATAATGATATTTTTTCTCCACTAGCTATATTGCTGATTGTTTCAATCATTATATCTTTGTAAACTTCATTATTTGTTATATTAGTTAGTATTTCCATAGAACTTGTAATATAAACGCTATTTTTTAATAAACTAGCAAAAGTTTTGGTAAATAAAGTTATTTCATGATATATAATTATTTTTCCGAAAAAAGGAAAATGCATACCAAATTTTTGAATTGCTTTTCTAAAACTTTTAGAATTTTTATATAAAATTAACATTAATATAATTGAAATTAATAATACAACTATTATTATGTTAATATTGTTTGTTATAAATTTACTAATATTTATAATTGATAGAGTAAATCCACTTATGGTTATTCCAGCATTATTATAAACCTTTATGAATTCAGGTATAACATATATCATAATAAATGCTAATACTGCAATTGCAAATACCAAAAGAATAGTTGGATAGATAATAGCACTAACCATTTCTTTTCTAGTTTTATCAATTTCTGTGTAATATTCTGCCATGTCATCTAAAGTTTTAATTAATTCTCCTGTTGCTTCAGCAGATTTAATCATATTTATTAACAAACTTGGGAATATATTTCCTTGATTGGCAAGTGCCGTACTGAAATTTTCACCTAATGTTAATTCATAAGATATTGCTTGATATATCTTTTTTTTATTTGGATCTTTACTTGCTTGTTTAGTCATTAATCTAATAGTGTCATTTAAGGTAATGCCTGCTTTTAAATATGTTGCAACTTGCGTTAACCAAAATATTAAATCTTTAGTGCTTAATTCATGCTCTCTTTCGAAACCGATCTTTTTTAAAAAATTAGCTAACGTGTTTTTCTCGACTTTATATATATTTATACCTTCATTTGCTAAAAAATTATGTAAAGTTATTTTATTTGTAGCACTCATGGTACCTTTTATTTTGCGCCCATTTTTGTCAGTTCCATAATATGTGTAGTATTCTTTATTAACTTTTCGTAATTTAGCCTCTGCTTGCATTTCTTTAATTAATTTATTCTTTTCATGGTTAATTCGCTCTTTTTCTGCATAAGTAAGAGTATGAACATTGTCCTCTTTTTTTAAAGTATCTTTACTGTTTTCTATTTTTATCGTATTGTTTTTTCCGCGTTTCCTGAAATCACTTTTGGCTTTTTGATAACTAAATATGCTTTTCCATACATCAAAAAATATAAATTTAATACCAATAAAAAAGTGCTTGATAAAACTTATTATAAATAAAAATGGCATTAATACTATTTTAACTACAGCCATATTTCCTTCTAATTTCATAATATCTACCCTACTTTATAATGATTATAACATAATTTTTATTATTATAAAACTATAAAACGTATTTAATTATATATTTTAAAGCAATTTTATTATCATATTTCATATAATATATTAGGTGATTGTCTATGTTTGGAGCTCCTGTAAAAAGTGGTCTAACCTTTGCTAAAGTACTTGGTGGTATTTCTAAAACTTTAAGTGTTGCTAATCAAATAATACCTCTTTATCAACAAGCTAGACCTATGATTCATAATGCTAAAACTATTTTATCTGTTTTAAAAGAAACTAATAAACCTAACTCAAGTTCTTCTAATAATAAAAAAACTATTAGTAATACTAATAGCAATCTTTCTGATTCTAAAAATATCAGTTCTAATATTCCATCTATAAAAAGTGGTAATCCAGTTTTCTTCTTATAAACTTTTATATCTTTTTTTACGTCTTTGTAAAAGTATTTTTTCATAATTGATTATGCTTTCAAAACCTTCTACTAATTTATTTAAATCTTCTAAACTAATAAAACCTGTTAATACATTTACTAACTGATAATAATACATATTAAGCCAAGAAACAAAACTTTCTTTTTCATCTTCATCATAGTCATCTAAATCATAATAATTAAAATCTTTTTTACTTATATTAGTTGTAGGATGTGAAGTGTTTTCAGGCTGTCTTTTTGATGTAGCTTTTTTTAAAGTCTCTTCTCTTCTTTTGGCTAAAAATTCGTCATGTAGCTTTCTTAATTCAGGATCAATTAAATGAGTGTAAGCTTCATTTATATCACACATCATTTTATGACATTGCCTAAAACCTTTACAAGAATTAACATCTGGGTGCCATTCTTTTACTTTTTTCCTATAAGCATCTCTAATTTCTCTTGCACTGGCATCTTCTCTTATTTCTAGTATTTCATAAAAATTTTTGTTATCCATATGTTTCCTCTACTTTTGTAATTTTTTTAATTCTTTAATTCTTTTTAAATGCTTTAGTCTTGTTATAATGTGTTTTTTAGGTATTCTTTTTAAAATACTTTTTTCTTTTTCTTCTAAATACTCATAATATTCTCTACTATTGCTTTTACCATATTTTAATGAAAGATTACTTTCCTTTTGAAAATCTTTTGCAAATACAATAATAGGATAATATTTATCTCTTTCTTTTACAACTATTTCTTTTTGTATGTAAAAATCTTTTTTAATCATTTCTTTTCGCAAAACTTCATGCTCATTGTTACTGCTTATAATATATTTATTTATGTTTTTTGGAGCTTTATTTACTATATTTAAAATTGTAGTTGTTCCCATACCTGATATTATAGCAGTGTTTATATTATTATTCTTTATATTTTGAAAACCATCAGATAAGTATACTTCAATCTTGACATTTTTTTTCTTAATGTTTTCTTTAGCTGTTTTTATTACATTTTCACTTATATCTGAAGCATAAACTTCTTTACATAGCTTTTCTATTTTTAAATATATAGCTAAATATGCATGATCGCAGCCTATATCTATAACAGTATCTTTAGGTTCTATTAAACTTGCAATAGCAATTAATTTCTTATTTAACATTAGTCTGATAAGAAATCCTTTAACTTTTTAGCACGAGATGGGTGTCTTAGTTTTCTTAAAGCTTTAGCCTCTATTTGACGAATACGTTCTCTTGTTACATTGAATTTTTTTCCAACTTCTTCTAATGTATG
Organism: uncultured Mycoplasmatota bacterium; assembly: GCA_948437815.1. Classification (GTDB taxonomy): domain Bacteria; phylum Bacillota_I; class Bacilli_A; order RF39; family UBA660; genus Caccenecus. Next base: position 10,696 of record CAOJKG010000014.1, on the reverse strand, counting down.
ACATGTTCCATCAACTAGTCCAAAACGTAACTCTAATACTTCTTGCTCTCTTACTTGTAGGGTCATTAAAACACTCTTAATCTCTTCTTTTAATATTTCGTTAGTTGCATATTCTTCTGGAGACATACTAGATTCATCCTTGATAAAATCTCCTAAATGGGAATCATCTTCTTCACCAATAGGTGTTTCTAATGAAACTGGCTCTTGACTGATTTTGATTACTTCTCTTACTTTTTCAACACTTATTCCCATTTTCTTGGCAAGTTCATCTTCAGAAGGTTCACGATTTAACTCTAAAGTTAATTGTCTTTGAATACGTGACATTTTATTAATAGTCTCTACCATATGAACTGGTACACGTATAGTTCTCGCTTGGTCTGCTAAAGCTCTCGTAATAGCTTGTCTTATCCACCATGTTGCATATGTAGAGAATTTGTAACCTTTATCACTATCAAATTTATCTACCGCTTTCATTAAACCAATGTTTCCTTCTTGGATTAAATCTAGGAATAATAAACCTCTTCCAACATATCTTTTAGCTATACTAACTACTAAACGTAAATTTGATTCTGCTAGTTTATTTATAGCTGCTTCATCTCCACTTGCAACACGTTCACTAAGTTCTAATTCTTCTTCAGGAGAAAGTAGTGAAATACGACCAATTTCCTTTAAATACATACGAACTGGATCGTTAATGTTGATGTCTTTAGTTAATTCTGCATCATCTAAAATTATTGGATCCTCTTCTATTATTTTAGGAACTCCATCCTCATCTGTGGTTTCATCTTCGTCTGCTACTACTTGAATGTCATTTTCCATTAAAGTGTTATATATTTCATCTAAAGAATCATTATCAACATCTAATCCTTTTAATGCATCAGCTAATTGCTCAAATGTAATAAACTTTTTCTCTTTACCTATTTTTATTAAATCGTTTATTCTATCTTCTAAAGATTTTATTTCAAATATTTCTTTAGCTGCTCCTTTATTTTCTTTTTTAGTTTCTAGATTTTTTTCATTATTTTTCATAACCTACACATCCTTTTTTTATTTCTAATAATTTATTAGCTAGTTCTAATCTTTTGTTTGCATCTAATTCATTTGCTATTTGTTCTTTCAAATTTTTTATTTGGTTTCTGGCCATTTCAACACTCGCTACGCGAATAAACTCTTCAAATGATGCCATATCTAATTCTTCTAAATTAACTTCTTTTATTATTTCCATTACATCATCACTTAAATAATCTTTAGTATTTATATAAGTAATGAATGATGCCATATCTATACCATTTTCTTTTTCTGCATAGTAGATAATTTCACTTGCTATTCCACGATACTTCTTATTATCTAAGAAGCCTAACTCTTTTTTGTATTTAATTATATATTTAATATCGTTTAACATAAAGTAAATAATATTTCGACACGCTATATCATACTTCGAAATCTTCTTTTTGACAAGTTTTTTTTGAGGCTCAACTTTAATTGTTTTGGTATTCTCATGTTTTTGAAGCTCTTTTTTTAACAAATCAATTGGTAAATCATAGTCTTTACTCATTTTATTGATCGTTAACTCTTTAGTTAAATCGTCATTTATGTCTTTGATATTATCTATTATTTCTTTGATATAGCTTACTAAATCATTTGTTTTAGATAAGTCCTTATTCTTTTTTAAATACTTTAACTTAAATTCCAAAAAACTAATAGGGTTTGCTATATTATCTATTATGGCTTTAGTACCATTTTTTATGATATATTCATCAGGATCTTTTTCGCCGCTTAGTCTTACTACAAAAGAATTTAATCCTGCTGATTCTAAAATGTTACCGTTTGCGAATGTTGCAGTCTCGCCAGCATTATCGTTGTCAAACATTAAAATAACTTTCGCTCGTAAATTTTTTATTATATCAACTTGTTCTTTAGTTAGGCTTGTCCCCATAAGAGCAATAACGTTTTTTATGCCATTAGAACTCATTCTTATTGCATCCATATTTCCTTCAACTATTATTACTTCTTTTTTACGCGCTATTTCTTTCTTAGCTCGGTGATAATTAAATAAAATTTGACCTTTTTTGAATATTATTGTTTCTTTAGAATTCAAATACTTTGCTTGTTCGCTATCCTCTTTTCGATATATTCTGCCAGTAAAGCCAATTGTTTCTCCTTCTAAGTTATGTATTGGAAATATTATACGATTTGTGAAAACATCATTTATATATTTTCCGTTTCTATTTATTAAGCCTAAGTTAGCTAATGTTTCAATATCATATTTTTTGCTTGTTAATAAGGAATTTAGGGAATGATTGCTGTCAAGTGCTAAACCTATATCAAACTCTTTTATGTCAGTGCTAGTTAATTTTCTACTATTTAAATATTCTTTAGCCGTTTTGCCTAGTTCAGTATTCAAATTATTTTGATAATACTTTAAACTTAAATCCATTATTTCGTATTCTATTTTATTTGGTTTACTCTTTTTAATACTTTGGGAACCTTTAAATACTAAACCACATTTATCAGCTACAATTTTTACTGCTTCAATAAATTTAACGTTTTCATATTCACTTACAAATGTAAAAACATTGCCGGCGGCTCCACATGAAAAGCATTTATATATTTGCTTTTCTTCAGAAACGCTCATACTAGGTGAATGATCTTCATGAAAAGGACATACACCAAAGTAATTTTTTCCTTTTTGAGTTAATGGTATATAACTGGATATGACATCTACAATGTTGGCACTTTTACGAATATTTTCTAACTCTTGCTCATTATTCAAGTAAACTCACTCCCTTAAAAATACATTCTATATATACTTATTACTTTCTGATTTCTAATTTCCTTTAAAAAAAAGTAAATTTTTTTTAAAATATTTACTTTTTTAGACATTTTTTGCTTAAATGTCTTTAATAGATACTAGTTTACTATAATAAATCACTTGTGATTTATTATTTTTATGACATGTTATTAATATTAATCTATCATCTAAACTATTTTTAATATATAATTTACCTGTTTTATTTTGTTCTTCTATTTTTTCGATTATATATTCATATACTTTGCCTTGATTATATATTTTGATTATATCTTCTTTTTTTAATTTAAACAAATTTTTAAAATATGCATGCCTGCCATTACCAGAATGACTCGCTAAAATAATATTGTTTGGAAATATACTATTTTTATGAACAAATATATTTATATCTACATTATTCTTAGAATTATTTATTTCATATATTTCTTTTTTTAAATTTATTTTTTCTATTTCTATTATAGCGAAATAATCATTGTTGCTTTTTATTTTCTCTTCTAATATTTTATTTTCATGGTATTCAGTTATTTTATTAATATTATCTTTACTTATAAAAACAAGTATAATTATTAATCCTATTACTAGACTAACTAAAATGTTTTTTCTTTTTATAAAATTTAGCATTTTTAAAATAAATTGATCCTATTATAATATATAATAAAATATATATACTATTATTTCTACTGAATGTATTTGGTACATCTATTTCAGTACGGTTATTAGAAGTTATTATCGTGTCTATATTTTCTTTGACTTCAATTTCAATTTCTTCTTCTCTTTTGTAATCGCCATCATTTAATATCTCTTTAATATAATATATTCCTGTTTCTAAATCTTTAAATATTATTTTACCATCTAAATCAGTTATAGATTCTTTTATTAACTCTCTATCTTTATTATATAAAGCATACTTTATTCCTGATAATGGCTTATTACTTATGTAATCTATTTTATTAATAATTATTGTTCCTTTTTTTATATTACTTTCATTATCTGAATTATTTTCTAATAACTCTTCTTTGATTATAATTGCCTTATTTTCATTAAAATTCTCATTGACGTCTATATTGGCTAATTCTTTAATGTCTCTGTTTTGCGTACTTTTATATATTTTATATTTTCCAAAAATAAGATCAATTGATACCTTACCATTATTGTCTGTGGTAATTTCTTTTATAAAATTATTAGCCTCATCATATATATTTAGTTTAATGTTGGAATTTAATGCTATGTCACTATTATTTTTTATTAATTGATATTCAATTGAAACTTTTTTGGTTTCTAATTCGTTTTTGATATCTAAAGTTATATCTTCTTTATTTATATTAAAATATATTCTTTCTTGATTTAGTTTGTAACCATAAGAAGTCTTGGCTTGCTCTAAGTAATATTTTCCTGGAAATAAATTAATTTTTTCACTTATTCCTTCTTTATTAAGTTTTATGTTAGAGTAAAGTTCTATTCCTTCTTCAGAATAAATTTTGTATTCATTATCTGTAAGTGGAAATTTGTTTAGTTCTGGAGACATACCTTTTAATATAACTTCTGGTTCTTTTATATTTATTGTCAATACTAGGTTATTAGTATTAATTTTTCCTCTGCTTATTAAATTATGAGATAAAGAATTAATGTAAATTTTCATAGTCTCTAAATTTTCTGTTTTTCTATGAAATATTATATTTATTATATTTGGTTCTATAGGCTTTATAGTTAATTTGTTATTTTTCACTTCGTAATCTATTGCATTACTATCATTAATAATATCAAAATCTTTTAATTTGTTATTAGTATCTTCAAATATTAATTTATCAGTTAATTTTAAATTATATGAGTCTTTTAATTCGCCTACTTCTAAAAATGATGGATTTCTTTCAAAATTCTTGATATCTTCTTTAATTAATTCTATTTCTTTTTCATAGATCCTTATTTTGCTATTATTTGTATCTTCAAAGTATATTTGGCCGTTTTCATTTTTTACAATTTCTTCCCATATTAAATACTGAGTGATATTGTACCATTTTATATCAGTCCTATCTTGATAACCATAGCCATAATAAACAATTAGTGCGATTTTATTTTTTAATTTCTCTTCTAAAGAGTTCATTCCATAATAATAATCATAAGTGTCATAACCATAGAACGGATCTATCTCTTGTAAAGAAATATTATATAGATATTCCTTTGTTTCCTCATCTCTAATATGTTGGATACTTCTTGTTTCTTCAATACTATTAGTTTTAATATGTATTTTTACATCTTCTGTTTCATTTTCAATGATAACACTTGCTGCATAGGCATTTTTTGAAATTAATAAAAAGCTAGCAATAAGTATTATTGTTTTTATTATTTTTTTCATATTGTCCCTTCTAGGCAGATAAAAACTCGCATAAATTCCTTGATTAGTGATGGGACAATAAATTTATACGAGTGAATGCTTAATAATATATCATATAAAATTCTATTTGTAAATCATAATTTAATTTTTTAAATATTTTTTATTGTTAATTTTATTTATTACTGGAATAAACATGCTTATAAATAAAATACTTATATAGCTTGCTTCATATCTTAAGCCTAAATAACTTATGAAACAACTTAATATTCCTATTATTGCTCCATATGCGATCATTCCCTCTTTTGAATTTGGTGTTATATATAACTCGGGAGCGATAAATACAAAACTAAAATAATTTATTCCACTTAATAATATATTTAAATAATCATGGTTCTTTGTTATTAAAAATATTATTATATTAGCAACTATAAATGCTGAACTCGAAGAAATAGCAATAGCTTTTTTATAATATCGACAACTAGAAAGTATTATTAAACCGATAATTGTAATAAGTGCACTTGTTGTTGCAATACCACCAGGTCCAAAGCCAATAAATATATCTAAAAAGCTATAATTGAATTTATTTAACTTCTCCCCAATATTTAAATAAGAATAGGCATTTAGTAATAAAGCTAAAATAAGTATTAGTCTAACAAAGCTTTCTACATTGAATTTTATCTTGGTCTTATTTACTATAATTTTGCCAATAAACAAACTTGTAAATAATACTATTGGATAAAACAAAATGTTTGTATTAATTGATATAGTGCCGCTTATAATTAAACATATTAAAATATTCTCCTTGATATCATCTCTTAAAATTTTAGAAACTAAAAAACCAACAAGAATACTTATTCCATAAAAATAAATAGGAATTAAAACTTTAGAGAAACTTATTAAATTATTATTAAATAATAAGATCCCATTTTTATAAATACTAAATAGTATTAATGGTATAAGTGCTAAATAATATTTGTTTATTAAATCTGTTTTGTCACTATTATTATGTAACATAGGAATTTTAATCATTTTTATCTCCTTTTTGATTATTAAAGTTTATGTACACAGGACAAATATAAGAACATAAACCGCATTTTAAACATTCTTCTTTTTGCTTATATTTATTTTTTAGTAGAAGAGGATTTATTCCCACAGGGCATATATCGATACATGCCCCACAATTTATACACTTTCCTTCTTTTTCTATTTGCGTTTTTTCTTCCATAACTAAGATGCTATTTATTTCTTCTGTAATAATGAAATCTTTTGGTGTTATTTCTTGACCTCCCATTAAACCATTTGCTATATAAATTGAATTATCACTTTTTGTTTTAATTACTTTTAAAACATCGGTTAGAGATATTCCTATCTTTGTTTTTACTACACAAGGTTTATTAATATTGTTTCCACTAATTGTAATTAATTTATCAGACTTTAGACGCCCTTTTTTTAAAAAGTTGCTTAAATGATAAAATTTGCTGGCTTTTATCACCGTGGTTTCGTTATTATCTTTGTTTAAGTGCTTTAATAAAAATCTATCTTTTCCAATTAAATATAGATTAGGCAATATTTCTAACTTAATGTTTGGATACATTCCTAAGTAATTCATTAATTCATTTATACTAAAATTGCTAGAAGCTTTAACTGCGATTGATACTTGCAGTTTGTATATATCAGATAATTTATCTAATACTTCTAAAAAATTAGAATATTCAAGCATTAAATAAAAGCTCTCTGTTAAAACATAAGGTTCATCATCAATACAATTTAAAACTAAATCTCTACTACCATCTAAGTTTATTTCAAAAAGTGATAACGCTTTATCTAATACTTCTTTTTTTATATTTAATATGTTTTTCTTCATTTTTGTCTCTTTGATTGTAGCTTCTTCATAATCGTTTTTAGTTTCTATGGAATCCATCTCACCATCAATTGTTGTTATTTTTTTAATACAATTTATTTCTCCTGATATTGGAGATGTTATTATTATATTTTGAGTACTTAAAAGAGGCGTTCCTATTTTAACTTTTTTACTTTTGTTTATAAGTAATTTACTATTTGGCATAATGGGAATATATATATATTCAGGATTTCTAATATTTGATATTTTATTAGAGACAATTATATCAGGGTCTATGTTTATCTCAATTAATTTTTCCATTTTACCACCTTTTTAAATTTTAGCATAAAAAAAGAAGAAAATATATTCTTTTTTGAGTATTTTATTTTATTAAATTGAAAATTTTTAACTTAATTATTGGTGTCAAATTTAGTTGTACTTTTTTCTTCTTTTAAATTATTAAGATATTCTTTTAAATTTATAGCAATTGTTTCGGGTAGTATTTTTGTTATTTCTTCTAAACTAGCATTTCTGATTTTGCTTACACTGCCAAAAGCTTTAATTAATTCCTTTTTTCTTTTAGCTCCTATCCCTTCAATATTATCTAAAACACTTGATATAGCCCCTTTGCTTCTTATTTGCCTATGATAACTTATAGTATATCTATGAACTTCATCTTGCATTCTTGTTAAATAATGAAATACTGGACTTGTTCTTTCTAATTCTATTACTCTATAACCATCACTATCAATTAAATCATTAGTTCTATGTTTATCATTTTTTCTTAAACCACATACTTTAATTTTTAAATTTAGCTCGTTTAACATGTTTAAGCAGGCATTTATTTGATTGATTCCTCCATCAACTACAATTAAATCTGGTAACTCTGTTTTATCTATTAAAGCACGATAATATCTACGATATATAACTTCTTCCATAGTATGATAATCATCATTTTTATCTAAACTTATTTTGTATTTGCGATATTCTTTCTTAGCTGGTTTGCCATTTTTAAAAACAACCATACAACTTACCGTGAATTCTCCAAAAAGATTGGAATTGTCAAATAAATCAATACGATCTAATTTTTTTAGACTTAATAATTCTCTTAAATCATTATTTGCTTGCTCTGTTCTTTTTTCATCGTTTTCAATTATTTCTAATTCGTTTTCTAAATTTATTTTAGCGTTAGTACTAGCCATTTCTAAAAGTTTCTTCTTTTTGCCTTTTTGAGGTACAATAAAACTAGTTTTAACTATTTCACTTAGTATTTCTTGGTTTATGTTACTCGAACACAAAATTTCTTTTGGCACTTCATGTCTATTATAAAAATTCATAATATAATAATCTAACTCATCTTCTAATTCGCTAACGATTGGAAATATATCAGTATGTCCTCCGACCATTCGCCCATTTCTTAAAAATAATATTTGAATACTTAAATATCCTTTATCAAAGAAATAACCTATAATATCACGATTAGTATAATCATGTAGTTCCATCTTTTGTTTGTCTAAAACAATACTAATATAATCTAATTCTTTTTTTAATTCTAATGCCATTTCAAAATTTAATTCTTTGCTGTGTAATTCTATTTTCTCTAATATCTTATTTTTTAGAATATCACCATTTCCTCTTAAAAAACTTATAATCTCTTCTTCCATTTTTTTTAGTTTTTCATTATCAACTTTGTGCTCACAATATCCTAGACATTCACCAATATGATAATATAAACATACTTTCTTAGGCATACTATCACATTTTTTTAAAGGATATAACCTATTTATTAAAGATACTATTCGTCTTGCTGCATAGGCGTTGGGATATGGTCCAAATAGCATTTTTTTGTCTTTCCTTTTAATATTTAAATATCTGGATACCTGAAGCCTTGGGTATGGTTTACTAATATATTCAATATACGGGTAGCTTTTATCATCTTTTAAAAGAATATTGTATTTAGGATCATAATGCTTAATTAAGTTAAATTCTAATAAAAATGCTTCTAATTCACTACCTGCGACTATATATTCAAAATCAGCAATTTCACTTACCATTTTTTCGGTCTTTCCTGTATGAGGTCTATTAAAATAAGAATTTACTCTTTTGTTTAAATCTTTAGCTTTTCCGACATATATAATTGATCCTTCGCTGTTTTTCATTTGATAAGAGCCTGGTAAATGAGGAATTAATTTTAGTTTTTCTTTAAACATTATAATCACCTAATAATATTATACTACAAATTTAATAAATTTTAAGATATAATTAGTATAGGTGTTTAAAATGAAATTATTAAATGAATATGCTTTGGAAATTAAGAAGTCTAAATTTATAGGCTATTGTTATCAAGTTGAATCAATAGAGGAAATAGAAACTATCTTGGAAAATTTAAAAAAAGAACATAAAAAAGCTAAACATTTTCCTTATGCTTATAAAATAAATGGTCAAATAAAAAAATCTGATGATAAAGAACCATCAGGAACAGCGGGTATGCCTATTTTAAATATAATTGATAGAAATGATTTGAATTATATTCTCATTGTTATAGTTCGTTACTTTGGTGGTATTAAACTTGGAGCTGGAGGCTTACTTCGCGCTTATAGTAATACTGCCAAAGAATGCATTAAAATAAATTAATGTTTTCTAAAATTATATTACCATGATTATTATTACTATTTTGATTTTTATTTGCTTTTACTCTATTATTATATAAACCTATTATATAAGCTGTAGCTATAACTACTCCTAAAAAAACAATAATTGAAATAGTAATCTTTTCATAATATTTTAAATTCATATTCTCTCACCTACTATAAATAGTATACCTAAAATATTTGTTTTTAACAATAAGAAAAAGATGCGTTTGACATCTTTTTTCTCTATTTTATAAACATTGCATCACCAAATGAAAAGAAACGATAGTCCATTTTTATAGCTTCATTATAAGCATTTAAAATTTTATCTCTACTTGATAAAGCGCTAACTAACATTAATAATGTTGATTTTGGTAAATGAAAATTAGTAATTAAACCATTGATGGCTTTAAATTTAAATCCTGGATAAATAAAAATATCAGTATTCCCAGTGCATGCTTTAAATTCATTAAATTTATGAGCGATAGTTTCTAAAACTCTTGTGGAAGTTGTACCAACTGCAATAATTCGTCTATTCTCTTTTTTTGCTAGATTTAAAAGTTCTGCTGTTTTTTCGTCCATTTCATAATATTCACTGTGCATATGATGTTCTAAAACATTCTCTACTTCAACTGGTCTAAATGTTCCTAAGCCTACATGCAATGTGACAAATAATACTTCAATTTCTTTTTCTTTAATTTTTTCTAATAATTCATCCGTAAAATGTAGCCCTGCTGTAGGAGCTGCTGCACTACCTGGTATTTTAGCATAAACTGTTTGGTAACGATCTTTTTCATTTAGTTTTTCATGAATATAAGGAGGAAGAGGCATTTCTCCTAATTCGTCTAATATTTCCATTAAAATGCCATTATAGATTAAATCTACTCTAACTATGCCTTCGTCTAACTTTTCAGTTACTTTGGCCTTTAATTTGCCGCTAAAATTGATTATTGTGCCAATTTTTAAGCGCTTGGCAGGTCTTGATAAACATTCCCACTTGTTATCTCCTAAATCTTTTAATAATAAAAGCTCAATAACTGCATTTGTTTCTTCTTTGCTACCAATTAATCTTGCTGGAATTACCT
>CAOJKG010000013.1 GCA_948437815.1 uncultured Mycoplasmatota bacterium | reverse complement strand
GCTTTAATTGAAGATGGTACTTCAGTTATGGGTATTGTTACAAATAAAAAAATATTAGAAAAAACGATTAGTAACTTGCAAGAAGTTATTACTAGAGGAGCTAAAGTTATTTTAATTACCGATTGTAATTGCGAAAATAAAGATATGAATATCATTAATATTCCTAACACTAATTATTTATTAATGCCTATGCTTGCTATAGTTCCTCTTCAGTTAATCGCTTATTATATTGCTAAAGAAAAAAATCTTGATGTTGATAAACCAAGAAATTTGGCTAAATCTGTTACTGTTGAATAATCCTTGTATTTATGGCAAAAATATGCTAAACTTAAATAAGTAGTGCGTTAGGACATAAATGCCTACTTGTTTTTCAAAGTGACATTAACTTTTACTTCACTAACATTGATAACTATGTTACCTTTGTTAATGATTGTAATTGTTGATGTCTTTTCATTTGACTTTTCAATCAAACTTATGATATAAGAAATCACTTTCTTCACCGCTAATAGCTAACACCTCACAATCTAACCAAAACCCCACTGGAGCAAGGGAGATAATGTGTGTCAAAATTAGTAGACATCATGCCTAACGCAAGTTTTACTTTATCTTAAAAAATATTAATAATCAAGTAATCTATTAATTTAGGGTAAGATTTGACTTATTTAGGACAAATATAGTTAAAACTCGACAAATTTTAGCATTTAAAAAAGGTATTATTTTACCTTTTATTTTTTGTTTTCTTCTAAATTAATTAAATGTAACTCGAAGTTTTGTCTATCTTTTCTGGCAATACTTTCTAGTACTAAACCACCTACAAATAATTGAATAGCTATAATACCAAAGAAAGATGCAGCGATTAATGATGGGAATTTTTCAACTAAACCTGTATCTAAATAGCCTAATAACGGTGGTATAAAAAATGCTACTCCTACTAATAGACATAAAATAGAAAGAATTGTAAAAAATGTAAATGGGCGATATTGCTTAAATAAAGTAGCAATAGTCTTTAATACTTTTACACCATCACTTACAGTATTTAATTTAGAAACACTTCCCTCTGGTCTATCACGATAATCTATTAAAACGTTTTCTAATTTCATTCTTTTATCTAATGCATGGATAGTCATTTCGGTTTCAATTTCAAATCCACCTGAAATTACTGGGAATGATTTAACAAATGTTTTACTAAAAGCACGATATCCTGTCATAATATCTCTTACATTACTTTTAAAAGTACGATTAACTAAAAACCTTACTAATACATTGCCAAAGTTATGAAACATTCTTTTATTTTCAGTGAAATAAGTACTTGATAAACGGTCTCCCACTACCATTTCGGCCTTTCCTTCAAGAATTAAATCACACATTTCTTTAGCATGTTCTGCTGGGTAGGTATCATCACCATCTGCCATTAAATAACAATCAGCGTCTATTTCTCTAAACATTCTTCTGATAACATTACCTTTTCCTTGCATATATTCATGCTTAACTATTGCTCCTGCTTTTTTAGCTATTTCAGCAGTATTATCTTTAGAATTGTTATCATATACATATATATCAGCATTAGGTAACTCTCTTTTAAAATCTTTAACTACTTTCTCAATAGTTTTTGATTCATTGTAACATGGTATTAAAACTGCTATTTTATTCATATTTACCTCCTTTCTTACATAGATTTTAGCATAAATATAGTGTCATGTAAATAAATATTACTTATTTGTCATTTGTTATGTATAGCTTATTATGTTATAATTAATAAAGGTGATGGGAATGAAATTACTTATTTTTATTTTAATTTTATTATTTATATTAATTCTATTTGGGATAAGTTATAAAAAAAGCGAAACTTATAAAAATTTTTTTGAATTTGGTTTTATCTCTCTTAGTATATTAATAATCTTAGAACTTACTTTGTTTAATTTTAGATTTTATGAATCTTTATTTTTTAAAGATATAAATGCTAATACCGATAACCTTGTTATTGGTAAAGGTATAGAAAAGATGCCTGATGGTAGTCTTAAAGTTGTAGATAGTGAACTTAATTATGTGCAAATAGATAACTTTTGGGGACATTTAGAAAATATTTATATTAATTTTGAAATTGTTAATAGTGAAGAGACTTCAGAAGTAATTTATGCGACACTTGGATTTACCGATGCTTCTTCTCGTCTTCCTATTTATCCTCAAGAAAGAGTGTTTAATGCTCGTAAAAATAATTCGGGTGAAATACTTCGATATCATGCCTCTGGTAACACAAGTTGGATTAGAATTTATGTAAATACTCCTGAAGAAGAGGATACTTTTATTGTTAAAGATATTAAATTTAATGTTGTAGTTCCTTTTACTATCTCTCTTGTTAGACCACTTTTAATATTTTCTTTATTACTAATTGTTTATATTTTTAGACCTAAATCTTCTATTTATAATACTTCTTTATTCTCTAAAGATGTAAAAAGAAAAATTGGTCTCGCTCTAACACTACAACTTCTATTTATGTTAGGTGTTGGTCAGCTTAATACTTATTTTACCCAAGAACAATTTAAGGAATCACAAGATAAACAAAGAATGCAATATCAACTTTTAACTGAAGCATTTATGGAAGGGCACCCATATCTAAATGAAGAGCCTAGCGATATTTTGAAAAATCTTAAAAATCCTTATGACAAAAGAGTTCGTGAAGAGGCTTTTAAAGAATCAGATGAAGATTATATTTGGGATGTAGCTTTCTATAATAATAAATATTATGTTTATTTTGGGGTAGCTCCTGTTATTCTTTATTATCTGCCATTTTATGCAATTACTGGTAATCATATAAATACTGCTGTCTGTATTAATATTACTATGATAGCTACAGTAATTGGAGTATTCTTATTATTATATCATTTATGTAAAAAGTATTATCCAAAAGTTAGTCTTGGGGTATATCTTGCTTTTACTTTATTATTTGTTAATGCTTGTGGTATATTATATATTATTGGTAGACCAGACCACTATTCCCTACCTATTATAATGGCTGTTATGTTTAGTATCTATGGCTTATTTTGGTGGTTAAAAGCAAAAGAAAATGATTTGAATTCTAAATATTTATTCTTAGGAAGTTTATGTATGGCTTGTGTTGCTGCCTCACGACCTCAACTTTTATTAACTAGTTTTTTTGCTATTCCTCTATTTTGGGAAGATGTTAAAAAACGAGAATTATTAAGTTTTAAGTCTTATAAAAAAACTATAGCCTTCGCTATGCCTTATATAGTTATTGCTCTACTTTTAATGTGGTATAACTATATAAGGTTTGCCTCACCATTTGATTTTGGCGCTAATTATAATTTAACTACTAATGATATGACTAAGAGAGGCTTTATTCTTGGTAGAATTCCTCTTGGCATATATTATTATATTTTAGTTCCTTTCCAATTTATTTTAAAGTTTCCTTTTCTATCTAGATTTGGAGTTAGTACTAATTATCTTGGAACTACAATTTATGAATCTATGACTGGTGGCTTTATATTCGTTAATCTCCTTACTATATTTGGATTACTTATATTTAAATTTAAAAATAAACTTGAAAATAAAACATTATATAAACTTGGATTACTCTCTGTTATATTTAGCTTAATTATTATTATAGCAGATACAGAAATGGCAGGAATACTTCCTCGTTATATATGTGATTTTGGATTTCTAATGTATTTTGCAACAGCGATAGTTATATTCCATCTATTTACTAAATTGGATGATAATAAAAAGAGATTCTTAACTAAAATATTATTTGCTTGCTTTATATTTGGTCTAATATTTAATCTATTATTAGTTCTTAATGATGATGTATTTATGAAATCTAATTTGTTCTTCTATTTTAGAAAAATATTTGAATTTTGGGTATAAAAAAGTCTCTAGCGCTAAACTAGGGATTTTATTTTTAGTCATTTTTATATTTTATATTTTCGTTTAATCTCTGTAATTAATTATAATAGTTAATACTATAAAAATCTTTTTATTATTGGAACTTTTTGTAATATGTATGTAATAATTCCACTAATAATAAAACATAAGATTTCTAGTAAAATTACACTAAAATATGGATTAAATTTAAATACACTTTGCATTATACTTATATTGTAAATTTTGTATATTAATATATAATGAAATAAATATATCCCAAATGTCAATTTTGATATTTTGGGAATAATTTTACTTTTGTTTTTGTCTTCAAAATAGTACCTTATTAAATAAAATAAAGATAAAGATGTTAAAATTGCGATAATATTATTCCATGAATCGAATGTTATAGAAAATTTCCCACTTATTATAAAAGGAATATATAGTGACATAATATAAACTATAATAGAAATTATAAAACTGAATATAGCAATATTTTTATTTTTTTTATTTAAACTTACTTTCCCTAAATATACACCAGCAACTATATAAGATATTGTCGTAGATAATAATCCTAAAGTAAAATATTTGCTAATTGTTATGTTCATAATTTTTTCTATTATCGGTATAAAACCGGGTATAATTAAGCAAACAATAATTAAATATTTGTAGTCATATAATTCAAATTTTTTTATCATTTTACTAATTAATGGTATTAAAAGATATACTCCTATCATCATATATAAATACCAATAAGGGATTATAATAGGAGATTCTAAAAAATCAAATATAAATTTTTTTAAGTTTGCTCCTTGTATATAATAAGTTACAAAAGATAATACCAATAATGGAATTAAAATTCTTATTATACTTTTGCAAACATCTTTATATTTATAGTCCTTTTTAATTAATAAGTATCCTGTTGTCATCAAAAATATAGGAACTCCTATTTTACATATTGAAAAGAAAAATGAATAAAATAATACTGTACATTTATTGTGTCCCGAATATTCAAATATGTAACCTCCTGCATGATTTATAATTACACAAAAACATGCAATTATTTTTAGTATATCTAACCATATATATCTCTTTTTTTCGCTTTTCATATAAACTTCTCTTTTCTTTTATTTTTTTCGTTTATTAGTGGTATGACTAATAATAATGGTAAACATGTAAATAGTGGATAAACGTATCTTGCACTTGCATAAACTGGAGTTGCTATCATAATTGTTAGCCATACACCAAACAACGGAATATATATAATCCAATATTTATAATTTTTTCTATATAATAAAACTATAAAGCTTATTATCAGAAAATAAAACATTAATCCACTACTATAAAATAGTTGAAGTAATGGTGTTTTAAAAACATTAAGTGAACCAAAAAATACGTTAAAACTTTTTGGCATTAAATTAATATTTTTGATATTATATTTGCTGCTTATTGGTTCATATTCTTTTGGACTAAATATTGGGATATCATAAACACTTTCATTCCAGAACCCAGATGTCTGGACTAAAAAAGACTCTACATATATAATAGGATTTTTCATTAAAATACTAGCCCAATTTTTTATAAATTCTATTTTATTTTCTTCAATTATGTTATAATTAGTTATTGATTTTATTGGATCAGCTGATATTCCAGAATATTTGTTGCTTATTAAGTCTACTTGCATCAATTTGCTCACATAGCTTTTTTCTTTATTATTTATATTTCCGTTTTTATACATTACTCTAGCCATTTGATTTAAAGGTATTGATAAAGCTTCTGTAATTGGAGTTTTACTTATTCTTAAATTATTATATATTGGTCCAGTTATTATAAAGAATAGAGCAATAACTATTGTAAAAGTCGTAATTGCATATTTGATATTTTTTTTAAAATATATTGCCATAAAAGGAAATAAAAAAAATATTATGTATATACCATTGTTTCTTGACAGTGAAAACAATAAAGAAATTACTCCTAGCAATAACCATGTTCTTTTTTTATTTGAAGAATTTATTAATTTTAAGATAACTAATATTAATATTATACTTAATCCTCCATATATAATATCCTTCCACATAGTTACGCTAAAAGTAGCATGTAAAGGTGATACGGCAAAATAAGCAACGGCTATATAACTAATCCATTTTGGATACTTTAATTTTAAAATATAAGTTGATAGTAGTGAAAAACATCCTGCTAAAAATATCATTTGAAATATTGTATAAATCGCTATTCCTGCATTAGAACTTCCAAATATAAATTTTCCTAAAGAATAAAATATTTTTATTAAAAATGTATGACATGCTGGGTGCCAATTTGAAAATACATTTTGTTCTATCTGATTTATTTGCGTATATGAGTCTACTGTAAGTACTCCAGGAAAGCTGTATAAAAAATATGGTAACCAGCAAATTAAAATAATCACTAAATATATAATAAATTGTTTTTTTAAATTTACGTTTTCATTATTACTGATATCTATCCTTTTGATTATCGGTAAAACAATTAAAAACAATCTATAAAAAAGAGAGGAGAATCCTGTAAATAATAATATAAAATACATTGCATTATGCATAGTAATAAGGCTAGCCTCATTTATATATATAATGTTTTTGACAATAAAATTAAAGCTAAATAATACACCGCTCGTTATTCCTAAAATTTTAGAATATTTATTTGTTCTTTTATCTACTTTATTATTTTTAAAATATAATAAGAAAATAGGAATAATTAGTAACATATTAAAAAAGTCACTTGCTCTATAAGATTCTATTGCTCCATTATAATATAAAATGCTAATATATGCTGTTAAAGCTGTAAATACTTTTATTAAATTTACTTTTAAATCTTTTTTGCTCATTTCTTTTCGCTCCGATTATTATATCTATCAACTATAGCATCAACTATATATTTACTAGCATTTCCATCACCATATGGATTAGATGCTTTACTCATTTTATTGTATTCTTCTTTATCTTTTAATAAGTTTTTTGTCTCTTTATATATAATCTCTTCATTTGTTCCTACTAATTTTAAAGTTCCAGCTTCAATTCCTTCTGGTCTCTCAGTAGTATCTCTTAAAACTAGCACTGGCTTTCCTAAAGATGGGGCCTCTTCCTGTATTCCGCCACTATCTGTTAATATAAGATAAGCTTTATTTTGAAAATTATGAAAGTCAAATACCTCCAATGGTTCAATTAATTTTACTCGTTCACAATCTTGAAATATTTCATTTGCGACATTTCTAACTTTTGGATTCATATGAATAGGATAAATTACTTTGACATCATTAAATTCATCTACTATTCTTTTAATGCTTTTAAATATGTTGCGCATTGGATCTCCTAAGTTTTCTCTTCTGTGTGCTGTTAATAAGATCATTCTTTCATTATCTTTTATCCATTCTAAATCGGGATGCTTATAATTGTTGGTAACGGTCGTTTTCATTGCGTCAATAACTGTATTTCCTGTTACATATATTTTACTTTCAACAATATTTTCTTTTAATAAGTTTTCCTTGCTAAGTTCTGTAGGTGCAAAATACATATCTGTCATACAATCTACCATTTGTCGATTCATTTCTTCTGGAAATGGCGAGTATTTGTCATATGTTCTTAAACCAGCTTCCACATGGCCTATTGCAACTTGATTATAAAACGCAGCTAGAGCTCCAGCAAATGTAGTTGTTGTATCACCATGAACTAATACTATATCTGGTTTACATTCTTTAATTACATTTTCCAAGCCGTTTAATGCTCTTGTTGTAACTTCGCCTAATGTTTGACCTTTCTTCATAATATTTAAATCATAATCTGGCTTAATTTTAAAAGTATCTAACACTTGATCTAACATTTCTCGGTGTTGGGCTGTAACACATACTACACTTTCTATTTCATTTCTACTTTCTAATTCCTTTACTAATGGTGCCATTTTTATTGCTTCTGGTCTTGTTCCAAATATACTTAATACTTTAATCATTTTTTGTTTCCTTTCTTTTTAGCTCATTTTTTAGCCTTTATATTATTATTTTTTTATTCTCTTTATTTTTAATAAAAACTTTATATTATTATCATAGAATCTTTTTAATCTTTTTGGTTCTTTTGCTATTCTATATAGCCATTCTGTATTTGTTTTTATGAATATTTTTGGTGCCCTTTTTTTACTTCCGCTTATAACATCTAGAGAGCCTCCAACTCCAACAAATACACCTTTTTTAAACTTATCAAGATGTTTGTATATTATCTTTTCTTGATTAGGTATTCCTAGAGCAATTAGACAAATATCTGGTTCTAATTCTGATATTTCTTCAAAAAAATTATCTTTATTTTTTATATAACCATTTTCTATTTTTACTATATTAATATTAGCATACTCATCACATAACACATTTTTTAGCTTATTAATTACTTCTTCTGTCGCTCCTAAAATAGCAACTTTATATTTATTCTCATTTGCTAATTTTAAAAGTTCACTTGCTAAATCTATTCCTGTTATTCTTTCTTTAACATCATATTTTAAGATTTGAGCTGCTTTTACTATTCCTATACCATCAGGTATTAAAGTTGTATTCTTATCTAATAATAGCTTATTAAATTCCTTTTCTTTTGTTCCATATGTAAAAGTTTCTGGATTGGCAGTTACAATAAACATTCTTTCTTTTGTTTGAAGATTTTTTGCAACAACTTTGTAAAATTCCTTGCTTTCTTTTGTATACATTTTATCAAAATATTTAAATAAATTATTTTCTTTTTCTTCTATTATATTAGTTACAAATTCTAGCCATTTATTTTTGATATTATCAAATGTATATTCTTCGGCTTTATCCCTAGCGTTTTTGCCAAATTCATTAAGCTTATTCTTATCATTAATTAACTCAATTGTTTTGTTAGCCATTTTGTCTTTATCTCTATCATGAATTAGATAACCTGTTTTGTTATTTATAATTATTTCATTTGCGCCTTGAGCACTATCAAACGCTATTTCTGGTATGCCAAATGAACCAGCTTCAATAAGTACTATACCAAAAGATTCTTCTTTGGAACACATTAAATATAAACTTGATTCTTTTAGTTTTTTGTTTATAAATTCTCTATCTTTAAATCCCCATAATGTAATTCCATTTTCTAAATCTAAATCGGTAATTTTCTTTTTTAATTTCTCATATTCTATACCATCACCAATAATGTCTAGATGAAATTCTTTATCTTTGTTATATATAGTTTTAAATACATCTATTAAATCTAAATAACCTTTTTCTGGAGACAGACGGCCTATTGATATTAAATTTTTATTATTTAATTTAGACTTTGTTGATGGCCAATAATTAAGAGAATTAGGAATCCAAATAGACTTAATATTATTAATCTCTTTTTGATAAAAGTTTCTTAATTCTTTAGAAACTGCTACTATATAATCTATTTTTCTGCAAGCTTTTTTTAATCTTTGGATATATTTTTTATTGTTATTATGGTGACAATGTTCTTCTGTTATAGCAATTGTATTTTTGGGTTTATTTTTGCTTAATATTTCAGCAATTTCAACTCGACTAGAAATAATTATGTCTGCATTGCAGCTTTTAATATATTCTTTCATTGTTTTTTTCTTTTGATGTAATATATTTAAACTTTTTAAACCTTCTTTAAATGCCTTCAATAATTTTTTTTCTTTTACATATTTTTTAAAATCTTCTCGATTTGGCTTTTTATCTGTTAAATATATTATTTTAACATTTTCATTTATATTAAAAGCTGGCTTTTCAAGTAGCTTATAAGTTATAGCTAACTCAACTTCATAATTGCTTGCTAGCATATTGGCCTGATTTATAATTGTTTGTTCAACACCACCATAATTTAAATGTAATCCTAAAATTGCTATTTTTTTCATATTTGTCCTTACTTTCTAGATATATGTTTTTTATACCATTCAGCTTTTTTCCTGTTATTAATATTTAATTTTAAAAATTTAATTATTTTGTATTTTATTGACTTTTTATTTCCTAACCAGGTTCCAGTAAATATATGAATCGCCACTGATTCTTTAGATGGATTACACAGAATATTATCTGGATAAACTATTATCCCATCTTTTAATTCTTGATATTTATTGCCAGTTTTGCATCCATATTCTTTAATTAATATATCTGACACTGATATAGTATTGTTACTTGAAAAATCAAATTTATATGTTTCTAGTTTATCATAATAGTCTAACATTTTTTTTACTAGTGGATGTTTTGGTTTAGCTCCAAAAACGGCAGTAAAAGGATGCTCATCATTTTCAAAACCAACAAAAGCTTCATGCTTTAAAAATTTGTCAAAATTGTCTAGCAAAATAATATCTGTATCTAAATAAATTCCACCTTCATTATAAATTACATATGCTCTAATATAATCACTAATATAGGCCCATTTTTTTGCTTTATATGCTTCTTTTAAAAATGGGTGAGACTCCATATCAAAGTTTGATTCATTCCATTCTATAACTTCATAACCCTTTAGATGCTCTTTCCATGAGTTCATACACTTTTTTATGTCTTTTGGTTTTTCTTTTCCTCCAACCCAAACATAGTGAATCTTTTTAGGGATTTGATTTTCTTTCTTCATACTTCCTCCACTCTTTGTTTATATTTTAACATAATAAATTTTAGCTTGCAATTAAAAAAGCCCATTATTAGGCCAATTCAATTGTAACGAAAGGTTCAATACATAAAAACTTAGTTATTATAATCATTTTTTCTTTGGCTTCTTCATCTGAGACAATTATTTTATTAAATCCCTTTTCCATTTCGTCTAAGATTTTATCATAAATATTTGATAATTTATTATTTAATAAATCGTTGTTGAATTTACGCATATCTTTACCATAATATATAAAATCTTTTGGATTTATTTTGTCTATGACTATTTCTCTAGTATTGTTTTTTTCATAGAATGATAGTAAAGATTTTAAAAATCTATTGTTAATTTCAGGAAACCTTTTATTAATAATAAATCTTATAATTTTCGCTTTATCTTTAGTCTCTTTTTTTTGATATATTGGTATATAATTTAACTTAAATTTATTTAATAATCTAAATAATAAATATTGAGCCTTATATAAAAGAATATTATAATGTTTCATTAAGTTAATAGCTGTTCTTAATTCGCCATTAATTACATTTAGTTTTCCTATTTCATTATTTATGTAGTTACCTTCAAATACTCTATATCTTATTATAAAAAAATCTACTTTTTTTACATTTAACATTTCGATTTTATTCTCATAGTTTAGCCAAAATGGTGTATTCCAATTAATGTAATTATTTATTATTTGAGTTTTAAATACTTTTTCTTTGGCTACAAAAGTGTCTGCATATAGATTTCTACCAAGCCATAGCAATTGTAATACTGGAATATATTTTCTTCTTTTATATTCTTTAGTTTTTTGTATTCCTAATGATATACTGTTTTCATTCATTGTTGGCAAATCCGCAATTATAGCATCAACATTGTTTTGTTCAAAATAATCATTTATATTTTGTAGTACGTTTTCATTATCTAAAATATCATCTGAATGTAATATTAATACCAAACTGTTTTTATCAATTAAATGACTGACATTTTTGATAGCATTCAATTGATCCTGGTTTTCTTGATAGTAATATTCTATTTGACTTTCTCTACTAAACTTTTTAGAGTAGTCATACTCATCACTATTTTTTAAATATTTTTCTATTATTTCTTTAGTATTGTCTGTTGAGCCATCATCTGAAATTAGTAATCTCCAATTTTTATAGTTTTGAGAAATTAAACTCTTAATTGTTTCTTCAATGCTATCTGAGTCGTTATATGTTGGCATTATAATATTAAATTTCATTATTTATCTTCCTTTTCTTCTTTAAAAAGCTTTTTGTTAATCAAATGACAAATATGTATAGCATATATAACTAGAAAAGAAGAAACTGCTGGAGAACCTATAATATGTCCTGCTACAAAGCTTATACCCATTATTAGACAGAAAATGAATACTGAATATAATAAATTTATATTAATCTTTAAATTTTTATTCTTAATGCTAATGATTAATTGATATATCATGTAAATATATGGGTACAATGCTAATAGTAATCCTATTATTCCATAATGGTAAAATAAATCAAGAAAGTCCATCTCAATAATAAATACTTCGTCTTTTTCAAGATTATAAAATCCTAAACCAAAAAGTTTATTTATAATAGAACTTGTTTTATAATCTTTATTAATTGTAATAACTTTTTTATTTCTGTTACTTAGAATTAAACTAAGAATATCATTATTTTCATTATCGATACCTTCATCTTTATTATTCGGGTTTATATTTATAATAGGCTTTTTATTTGGCACAACTTTTTCAGGTATAACATTTGCGTTATAACACTCTAGTTTATAATATAATTCTTTCCCATAATTTGAATATAATAAAGCAAATGTAATTATACTTAGTATTAATATCATTTTATTTAATGTTTTCCTTTTCTTAAACAAATATAATACAAAATAAAATATTAATATTAAACCTAAACCAAGGCTACTAACTTTTGTAGAAATTGCTAAAATAGAAAATATAGCTAGTGTCGATAATAAAATATACATTAACTTATGTTTTTCTAATAATATAAATAACACAGGAAATAGCATCAATAATATAGGTCCTAATTCATTTGCTGCATAGAACCATCCAGAAAATCCTATTCCTTCTCTTACATAAGCATTGAAGCTTGTTTTAGTAATTATTGGTATAATGATAAAAATAATATAAAATATTATATTGAATAACATTATTTTCTTCCATTTATTTTCCTCGTATGTATTTTCATCAAATATATTTAATAATCCAAAAAATAAAATTGGATAATACATAAATTTAAATAAAAAGTTACATTCATGATATAAGACTCTTAAAGTAAAAAAATTAGGCTTTGTTATAAAATAAACTATGCAGAATAAAAATAGTAATACATAATATATTAATGTTGATTTTTTATACTTTGATTTTGATATAAATAAAACATAAAAAAGTATATATATAAGCAAAGCTATTCTGACCGCTACTCCAATTGTTAAGGGAAATATATTAAACCTTGTCATTAATCCTGTTAATAAATTTATTAAAGGAAATAATAAATATAAAATATATATATTCTTTATTTTGTTCATAATGTTACTCCTTTTTAACTATATTGATTTTAGCATATATATGCTTTTTCGACAATATTATTCAGTGTATTTACCTTTTACTTTTATAAATTCTATTCCTCTATATGCTAAATTTTTAAATGGTTTAAAAGCAAAATAAAATGTAATGAATAAAATTAATAAAATACTTGTACCAAATATAATTGCATATATTATCCAAGATAATATGCTTGTAATATTTATTTTTATTTGAGACATCAAAATTGTTAATATAACTGTTATAAGTACAACTAATATATAATTAATAAAATATTTCCATGATGATTCTTTAAATATATTTTTGTATATGTATCTAGCATTTTGGATAAAAGAAGATGCAAAATATGAAATTATAGTTCCTAATAGCACCCCTATTAACCCTAATTTATGAACACCTATTACTGATATAATTAAATTTAATACTGCTTCTATTATAGTTGCTATTTTTGTTTCTTTAAATAAACCTTGGCTATTAATTGTAATCATAATTGCTTTCATAGCTATGTTTTGAAATGCTATAATACAGAATAATATTAAAGTTAGTTTTCCTGTTAAATATTCTTCTCCTACCCATAATTCTATTAATGGGTTTAAGAATAATATAAACATTATTGTTATTAATGATGCTATAAATAAAAATAATATATTAAGTTCTTTAAATACTTCATATGATTTTTGAGGCGTTTCTTTACAAATGACATTTGCGTAACTTGGAGTTATAGCTGACGCTACAATGTATACAGTATCGGTAACAAATTTTGTTATGTAACTATATGAAGTGTAAATAATAACGCTTAATGGGTTGATAAATGTAGATATTAAAATTATATCTGTATTAGAATTTAATAATCCTGAGACTTTTTGATATATTAAATCTTTTGTCCCTTTTAAATACTTTTTGTTAAATGAATTATTATTTTTTAGCCATGGATAGAGATTTTTAATTTTTTTATTAACATATATATCTATTATTATAGTTAAAAATATTCCAGGTAATAATATAATTAAATAATTTACATGGCATAATACTAAAATAATTTCTATAATAGTCTCTATAACTTTTATTCCTTTAATTAAATGATTTATTTGATAATTCTTTTGATCAGCATCAATAATATACCTTGGAGCTATAAAATAGTAATCTACGATATTTCTTATTATAAAAATAATAAATATTAATTGTATATACCAAGAAGATACATTAGCCTTTGTTAAAAATTGAACAAAAAAACTTATTAGTAATGCTATTATAAACATTGCTGTGCCTATATAGAAATAAAATTTCTTGGATGTACTATATATTCTATTTACTTCCTCTTTATCTTTTTTAGCAAAAGCTTTATAAAGTTTTTGATTCAAAATAAGACCAAATCCTATATCTGCAATAGTTATGTAACTAAATATTTGATAAAATAATTGATTTAAGGAATATATATCATTACTAAGTCCATTTACAAATACTCTTACTTTTATAAATCCTAATATTCCAATTAATAAATTAAAAAATGTAACTGATATAATGTTTTTTAACGAATTCTTTGTTCTCATTTTATTCTCTCCATTTATGATTATATCAAATTGTTGCTTTTTTGTATACTAAAGTGTTAAAAAAGTATGACTATAACATAAAAACTTAATTCTATTTATTATGAATATAATTATATTATTTAGTTAATTTAAAGTATTAAAAGATTGTAATTTAAAATAAAACTGTTATTAAAAAACTATCATTTATTATGATAATACTAATTGTATAAGTTTTAAGCCCAGCGGTAATTTATGAAAGCATTGGAAAGATTTATGTTATTTTAGTTGAAGATAATTCAATAAAGAAAAAAGATCACTCTATTGAGCTATCTTATATTAAAAAAATGATAATGTATAGTTTTACTTTTATAAAATTAGAATTTCTTGTTTTTTGTCATTCTTATCTATAGTTTTATATGCTTGTTTTGTAATGCCTTAATAAAAAATATTATTGAAAACAACACAACTTTCGGAATTTGATTAGGTCTTTTAATTATTTTTTCCCTTTCTTTTTATGTTCAAATAGTATATTCGTTTTAAGAAGTAGAAATATAAAGAAAATCATTATAATGACATACAATGCCATTGCTTGTTTATTATCTCCTAAAACAAATAGTACAGATATTGCTGAAAATATAGAATTGATAAAATAAATAATTAATATTGTTTTAGTTGGTGATGAAGTCATTCGAAGTAATTGATGATGTAAATGTTCTTTATCTGGCTTTCCTATTGATTCATGTTTCAATGTTCTTCTAATAATAGCTACAATAGTATCAAAGATTGGAATAAATAATATTAATATTGGAATTATTAACGATGTAATTGTTGCTACCTTATATCCTAAAAGTGCTATAACTGCGATCATAAAGCCTAAAAACATACTTCCTGTATCACCCATAAATATTTTAGCTGGTGGAAAATTATGAACTAAAAAGCCTAATGTACTTCCAAGCATTATAAGAGATAATATTATATCTAAGCCACCTAGCTTATTTAAAGCAAAACCTAGTATAGCTATAGTTAGAAAATATATTGAACTTATTCCTGATGATAACCCGTCTAATCCATCAATTAAATTGATAGCATTTATTATGGCGACAATAAATATTGTTGATAATATCATATTTATCCATGTTGGAAAAACTAAGTTTAATCCTAATAATGTAATATTAGAAAAATAAAGTTTACCATAAACAACTACTATTATCGCAGCAATTGTTTGACATATAAACTTATATCTAGCTGGTACGGGCTTAATATCATCTACTATACCAGTTAAAATAATTATAAATCCTCCAATTAATACACTTAACATTTGTGTAGATACTTTACCATATAAAATATATCCTAATAAAAATGCCAAAAATATGGCTAAGCCTCCAACTCTTGGAATTGGCTCTTTATGAACCTTTCTCTCATTCGGAATGTCTAAAGCATTTATATGATTTGCTATTTTCTTTATGATTGGTACTAATAACAAACTGGTAACAAATGTTACTAATACGATATTTAGGGCATTAAAACCATTTACTTCTAAATTCATAAAACATAACCACCTTATATTTGTAATTATACCAATAATTAATGATAATATAAAGTCTTTTTTACATTTTAAAAAGTATAGTCCTTTAACTATACTTATCTAAAGTAATTTATAAAACCATATGGAAGTCTAGCTATTACTATTAATGATGTTAAAATTAAATTATCTTCTATTTCTTCATCAAAAGGTTTTAG
>CAOJKG010000012.1 GCA_948437815.1 uncultured Mycoplasmatota bacterium | reverse complement strand
CCAGCATAGCTGGCGGTTTTTGTTTCGTTTCACTTCACTAAAGTTAAAACATAATTAAAAAGATAAATATAAACATAGAAATGTTTATATTTATCTTTTTATATTGATATTTATTACTATTTTTATAGCATCATAAAGTTTATAGACAGATTTTTTATATTATGCTATAATCTAAATTGAGTCTTTATGTATACTAAATGTATATAATTTTAAAAAAGGATTTAATATATGAATAATAGGATAAGATTTGAAGAATTAATTGAATATATAGAAGAACATTTGACTGAAAAAATCGATTATAATGAATTAGCAAAAATACTAGCAGTTTCAGAACAGTCAATGCAAAGAATTTTTGTTTTTATTACTGATATGTCCTTATCAGAATATATTAGAAAAAGAAGATTAAGTAAAGCTTATGAAGAATTAAAAAATTCGAATGTAAAAATAATGGATTTAGCTATTAAATATCAATATGAATCAGAAACACCATTTGCTAGAAGTTTCAAAAAACTATTTAATATGAATCCTAGCGAATGTAGAAAAAGTGATGTTGAATTTATACAATTTCCAGTATATAAATTTAATCAAATTGATATACCTTTTAAATATTCATATAAAATTAAAGAAATTGATGAAATACAATTATATGGATATAGAGTTCCTCATTCAAAAACAAAACAAGATTTTTTATTTAGAATTAGAGAATTATATCAAAATTTAAAATATAAAGGATTGTTTGAAAAAATTGTAAAATCAGGAATGTATGGAATTACATTTAGAAAAAATGATAATACAGAGATATATTATGTAGGATGCAAAGAAAAACTTGAGAATTCTGAACCAGTTAAAATTATAGCTGGACAATATGCAGTGTTTGATTGTAGAGGAGCTAATCAATCAGATATTGTTCCTTTAATACATAATATTTATTCTCAATTTGCTATATCTACTAATTTAAACATAGACTTAAATTACTGTTTTGAACATTATGAAAAAAATGAAAATTGTTATCTTTATATCCACATTAATGAATAGAGAAGAGTAGAATAAATTATAATATATAAAATAAAAAAACTTTTTAAAATTATAAAAAATAAATTTTTAAAAACCGAACATTTGCATATTTATAATTTTTTATACAAATTATAAAAAAATTTTGTGCAAAGTATAAAGAAAAATATAAATAAAGTATTTAATAGAATATAGTTAATAGTATAAGAGCTAGACGACATATATATGCAAGAATATAGGTATTGGGCTCTTTTCTATATTAGTCCTACTCCTATTTGCACAAAACTTTGATAAATTTATTCCACTTTATGCTACATTTTTAATAAAATAACTATTAACAAAAAATTCACAACTTTGACACATCCTATTAATATAATATGAATTATTTTATATTTATAAGTTAAATGAGAATTATAAATAGTTACTTATAGAAAGGAAAAAGTAGTGATAAAAATATTAATTGTTGAAGATGACAAATCTATTTCAAATTTAATTAAAATAAATTTAAGTAATGAAGGATATCATTGTTTTTGCGCTTATGATGGTAAAGAAGCAGCAGATTTATTAGAAAAAAATATATATGATTTAGTTTTATTAGATGTAATGTTACCCAAAATAGATGGATATGAATTATTAGATTATATTAGTTATATGAAAATTCCTGTAATATTTATTACTGCTAAAACCTCAACAAATGATGTTATAAAGGCCTTAAAACTTGGTGCTGATGATTATATAAAAAAGCCTTTTCAAATAGGGGAAATAATAGCAAGAGTAGAAGCACTTTTAAGGAGAACAGGAAAATTAGAGAATAAAACCTTAGAAATATTAGGAATAAAAATTGATTTTCAATCCAGAACTGTAATTAAAGATGGAAAAATAATTGAATTAACAGTAAAGGAATATGATTTGTTAGTGTATTTAATACAAAATAAAAATATAGCTATATATAGAGATAAACTTTATGAAAATGTTTGGCAAGAAGAATTTACAGGAGAAACAAGAACTTTGGATACTCATATTCAAAGATTACGAAAAAAATTAAATTTAGAAAATAATATAAAAACAGTTTTTCGTATAGGATATAAATTTGAAGTATAATAAAAAAACAAGAAAGGATTGACTTCCTAAATGAAAATATTTTTTAAATTATTTATATCAGTAGTTATTATACTGTGTATTTCTCTTTCAACTTTTGGATATTTTTTAATAATAACTTCTTTTAAAAACACTATCCAAAGAGAGGTTTCACAGGCACTAGAACAATTTGAACTTATAAAATTTTCAATAAATGCTAATGTATCTTCATTAGCTTCAAGAAATAAAATTGTACTTGCAAATGTAGCTGATGATGTTTTAAGTGGAAATATATATACTAATTTAATTGGTATATATTCAAGTGATAAAGAAAAAATAACTTCAACGTTTCCAGAGAAACTTGAAGTTACAGAGGTTTTAGATAAAGTTCAAAATTCAAATCTTATATATAAAATAAAAAAAATAGATGATAAATATATTTTTGTAACATCAGGATATTTAAAAGAAGATAAAGAACCAATTTTCTTAATAATTGGAAAAGATATAACAAAAATAATAACGCAATATGAACAAATGAAACAGATGTATAGATTTATTTATAATTTAATAGCTCTAATTGGAATAATTGTTATATTAATACTTACATTATTAATCATTTCACCAATAAAAAAATTAAATAATTTAGCACAAAAGATATCACAAGGAGATTATAAAAATAGAATTAAAATAAAAAGTAATGACGAATTAGGAGAATTGGGAAAAAGTTTTAATACAATGACAGAGGCTATTGAAAAAAGTTTTGAACAAATAAAACAAACTTCAATACAAAAAGAAGAATTTGTTACAAATTTTGCTCATGAATTAAAAACTCCTTTAACTTCTATAATTGGATATTCAGATATGATATCCTCAAAAAATTTAAAACAAGAAGAGATAAAGGAATATGCACAATATATATGGAATGAAGGAATGAGATTAGAAAGCTTATCTCAAAAATTAATGAACTTAATAATGTTAAATTGCCAAAACTTTATATTTGAAGAGTTATCAGTAACAGAAATTTTTGAAGATATTATAAAAACTACAAAAGTCATGCTAGATAAAAATAATATAACCTTAAATAGTGAATTAGATGAAAGTTATATATTAGTAGAATATGATTTATTTAAAACTCTTATTTTAAATATAATAGATAATTCAAGAAAAGCAAAAGCAACAAAAATATTTATAACTGGAAAAAAATATTTAGAAAACTATGAAATAACTATTAGTGATAATGGATGTGGAATACCTAAAAAAGATTTAAACCGAATTACAGAGGAATTTTATATTGTAGATAAATCCCATGCACAAAAGCAATATAGTGCAGGAATTGGGCTTGCTTTGGTAGATAAAATTGTTAAGTTACATAAAGGAACTTTAAGATTTGAAAGCGAACTAGAAAAAGGCACAGATGTTATTATAACTTTATAAAAGGAGAAAATTTATGTATAAAAAATTGCTACCATTATTAATAATTACAATTGCAATAATTTTATTATTTGGAATTTTTATTTTCTTTAATTTTTTATTAGAAAAAAGTGAAGAGAGATTAATACAAAAAACAGGAAAAATTGAATTACCAAAAGACTATAAAAAAACAGATACTACTGATGTATCATTAATAGATATAATTACAAATACTACTGATTCTTCAATAGCAGCTTATGGAATATCTCATCAACCATTTGAAAACCAATTATCAATGAATGAAGCTTTACAAATATCCAAAAATACTATATTAAAATTTATTCAAAATGGAATTATATTGAATGCTAATAATATAAAAAATAGAATTGAAAATGAAAAAAATTATAGTTTAAGTTTAAATACTAAAATAGAGAATATAAATCCATTATATAGTTTATGGTATATTAAATATGATGATGACAAATTACATATATATATTTATTTAAATGCTATAACTGGTGATATTTTAAAATTATTAGTTATAGAAGATTTAGAAAATAGCGAACAAAATTTAAATATAAAGTCACAAGAAGAAATTTTAAATCTTTATTTAGAATATTTGAAATTAGAAGATTTAAAAACCGAATATAATTTATATGATGAAACATATGCTAGATGTAAGTTAAAAAATACGAATATATATTTAACCACTTCATATATGCTGAATGAAAAAAATTATTATTATTTAAGTATAGGTTTTACAAATGATACGAAACTATTTGACAATTAATTAACATGATATTTCTATGATTATTTTATACAATAAATAATTTAAAAAAGTTATTGTAAAAAATAATATAGGAGTTATAAATATATGATTAATAATAATTGTTATTATAGTGAATTAGATGAATTTTTATCTACTAATCCAAAAAGCCACTTATTTCAATCAGGCGAATGGGCTAAAGTTAAAGAAAACTGGGAACATAAAATAATTGTAGTTAGAAAAGATGGTCGTATAACTGGTTCTATGAGTATATTACTAAAAAAAATGCCAATAGTAAATTCTTATATGATGTATGCTCCACGTGGTTTTGTTTGTAATCTACAAGACAAAGAAACACTAGAAAAGTTGACAATAGAAGCTAAGAAAATTGCTAAAGAATATAAAGCTTTTATTTTTAGATTAGACCCAGATATTCCTAATAAAGATGAAAATTTCAAATCATTAATGAAATCTCTTGGATATAAATTAAAAAATAATATAAAAACTATTAATGATGTTGTACAACCAAAATACGTATATAGACTTAATATAAAAGGAAAAACGGAAGAAGAAGTTTTTAAATCTTTTAAAGAGAAAACTAGATACAATATAAGATTATCATTAAAAAAGAATGTAAAAATTAGAGAGGGGAATAGAGAAGATATTCCTATATTTTATGATATTTTAAAAGAAACTAGTAAAAGAGACCATTTTTTTATACGAGATATAAAATATTTTGAAAAGATATATGACATAATGTATCCAAAATTTGCAAAAATATTAATTGCAGAATATGATGATAAACCAATAGCAGTAGCTATGCCAATTTATTATGGAAATAAAGTATGGTATTTGTATGGTGGAAGTTCAAATGAACACAGGAATTTAATGCCAACATATTTATTACAATGGGAAATGATAAAATGGGCATTGAAAAAAGGATGCGACATTTATGATTTTGGTGGTATTTCTGGATATAAAGATAAAAACAGCAATATGTATGGTGTATATCGTTTCAAAAGTGGTTTTAATGGAGAGATAGTAGAATTTATAGATGAATTATATATAGTATTTAATCCATTTATAAATACTATCTGGAATATAATTTATTCTTTACGTACTAAAATTTTAAATATTAAAAACAAAGGTATAAAAAAATATGAAGACAAAAAGCATCAAAAAAAATTATTTATATAATCTATTATATCAAATACTTATATTAATATTACCTATAATTACAACGCCATACATATCAAGGAACTTAGGGGCTGAAAATATAGGAATATATAGTTTTACAATTTCTATTGTAACATATTTTATTTTATTTGGCTCTTTAGGAGTTTCTTTATATGGTCAAAGAGAAATTGCTTATATAAGAGAAAACAAGTCAAAACTTCAAAAAACCTTTTTGGAAATTGTAATTTTTCGCTTTATTACAATGTCAATTGCTATACTTATATATTATATAATATTTGTTAGAAATAATGTATATAAGCAATATTATAAAATACTTATAATATATTTATTTGCTGCATCTTTTGATATTACTTGGTTTTTCCAGGGTCTTGAAGAATTTAAAAAAACTGTTACAAGAAATATTATTGTAAGGGCTATTAGTGTTATATGTATTTTTATATTTGTAAAATCACGGAAAAGATTTAAGAAAATATTTATTAATTTATTCATTAACAGATTTTTTAGGAAACATTTCTTTATGGTTTTATTTGCCGAAATATTTTAATAACTTTCATATAGAAAATTTAAATATAAAAAAACATATTTATCCGATTTTATTATTATTTATTCCTCAAATAGCAATAAAAATATATAATATAATAGACAAAATAATGGTAGGTTGTATGATTTTAGATAAATCAGAACTTGGAAACTATGAAGAAGCTTACAAACTAATTAATGTATTATTTACAGTAGTATCATCTCTTGGGATAGTGATGATACCAAGAATTGCAAACATATTCTCAAATGGAGATTATAAAAAATTAAATCTTTATATAAAACATTCATTTGAATTTACGTTTTTTTTATCTTTTCCTATAATGTTTGGAATTATTACAATTTCAAAAGAATTTGTACCAATATTTTTAGGAGAAGAATATAAAAAAGCAATATTAATTGTTATTAGTTTAGCACCAATAATACCTCTTTGCGGTATTACTAATGTTATAGGAACTCAGTATTTACTTCCAACAAAAAAGCAAAAGCAATATACAATATCTATTCTTGTTGGATTAGCAGTAAATATTATATTAAATTTAATATTTATAAAAAGAAAAGGAGCTATTGGAGCTGCAATTGTAACAGCAATATCTCAATTCGTTGTCGTATTAATTCAAGTTAATTATATGCAAAAGCAAATTAATATTAAAAAAATATTTCTTTCTAGTATAAAATATTTAATTGCTTCATTTATAATGTTTGTAATATGTAGTGCATTAAATTTGTTATATATAGATAATAGAGTAATTTTAATAGTTTTAAAAGTATTAGTTGGAATGATTATATATTTTATGCTCTTATATATTTATTGTGCTAGAAAAATAAAATATTGTAAATAGATTATGATAAATATAATGTTTAATAAAATTTATAAAACTTTCCATTAAATTATAAAAAATTATAATTTTTATTTTTTCAAAAAACTTACTAGAATAGGGAAGATAGGGGATAATCAAAGTAATAAAAATAATTTATGAATATTAAATTTAAAATATAAAATTTTAAAAAGCCGAACATTTGTGTTGATTGAAATTTTTTATAATTCTATAAATTGAGCTTATTAAATTTTAATTTATAATTATCTAATTTAGTTTTAAAATCAAAATTAAGTAACTTTAAATGTGATTTTGAAAATTATTCATTTATAACTAAAATCTTGTTTAAATTTAATTATATTGATTTTATAACTTTAATATTTAACTTCATTTATGAATTTAATATAAACTTTGTATTTATTTAGTAATCAATATATTCATAGATTTTTAGCAAAAATAACAGCGCACAAGAATCGATTTTAAGGCGTTTTTAAAAATTAGCCATATAGTTTGTTGTCTAAAAATATAGACTATTTTAGAGGTTCAATGGTTTTAGCGATTTTTTGAAATACCTGGATAAAAATTGAATATATAGACTTAAAAATTTTTAAATAACAAAATTATATAGATAAAAAAATAAAATTGATTTAAAATGATTTTGAAAGGTTATAAAAATATTGATATAGTAGAGTTATAAAGTATTTAATAGAATATAGTTAATAGTATAAGAGCTAGATGCCAGATATATGTAAAAATATAGGTGTTTGGCTCTTTTCTATATGACCCCTGCTCCTTTTTGCGCAAAACTTTTATTTTGCGCAATGTTATATTTCTTTTTTAAAAGAGTTTCTAGTCTTCACTCTTCTATCTCAATTAAAATATAAAATTTATAAATAGAATATTAATAATTTAAGTGTAGTTTTAAATTTAATATTTACTTTATTTATAAACTTTATATAATTAACAACAAAAATTGTCAATACATTTTTTATAAAAATTTAAAAAAGTTTATGCAATATTTTTAAAATTATCTTCAAAATTTTCTAATAAGTCTATTTTGCTAGATATATAATTTTTATTTGCATATTGACTAAGAATTTGATGATAAGTATCACGAACTAAATGAACTCTTAGATTTTCTTCTTTTGTTCTATTCTTCCCTGCTCTCGGATATATGTATTGATATGTATAACAATAAAACTCTAAACTTCTTAATATTAATTCTACTTGACAATCTAATAGCTTAATTTTATTGCTATGTATATTATCTGTATCAAAGTCTAATTTCATATATATTACTACTTCTCCTTCTTTTTATTTATAACTAGCAATATTTTCTATAATAAAATTATTTAATGGATTACTTTCAACAGCATTTCTTATTTGTTCATTATTAGTATGTGTATATATTTCTGTTGATTTAACTGTAGAATGACCTAAAAATTCTTTAATTAATAATATATCAGTATTAGTATATTGATATATTATTGTAGCAGATGTATGTCTTAAAGTATGTGTTGAATATCCAAATTTTTCTAAACCAGCTAACTTATATGCTTGTTCTGTTATTCTTTGAACTGCCCTTATATGTAATCTATCTTTTTTAGAACTTAAAAACAAAGGTTCTCTTATATCTATTATATCCTCATTTCTATTTCTGATTTGTAGATATTTTTTTAGTTGTTGTTTAGTATTTTTACTTAAATAACAAAGTCTTTCTTTATTCCCTTTTCCTACAATTTTTATATATCCTTCACTCAAATTTAAATCACATAAGTTAATATTTACTAATTCAGAAACTCTTAGACCACATTCTAAAAATAGTATGATTATAGTATTATTTCTTAAAGGAAATCTACTATTAGTTGAATTAAATACATTTTGTATTTTTTTAACTTTTTCTAATGTTAAATATTTAGGTAATCTTTGTATCTGTTGTATTTCAGGTAATTCCTTAGTAGGATTTTGAATTTTTCTAATTGAATAAATATCAAATAACCATTTATAAAATGCCTTTAAAGCATATATTTTTCTTTTTCTTGTAGAAGCAGTACAATTTCTAATATTATTAAGATATACAATAAAGGAAATTATATCATCTGTATTAACTCTTAATAATATAAAACTACTAAATTCCGTTATTTTTATGTTTATATTCAAATATTCTTTTAGAAATTTAAAAAATAATAATAAATCGATTCTATATTCATTAACTGTATTAATAGAATAACATTTTACATTAAGTAAATATGATAAAAATTTATTTAATATGTCAGGATTTTTGGAACTAAATATATTCATTTTTAACACCTCCTGTTTACATAATATCATATTTAACGGTCAAATGCAATATATATTTTTAAAAAATAAATAGTCAATATATTTGATTGACTATTCATATTTTTTTATTAAAATAACTTGAGTTTCTTCATCAACTGAAATTTCTACTTTATTAATTATGTTGCTATCTTTTGAAATTCCTATTTTTTCCCAAAAATCAAGATTTATAGGAACTTCTATTTTTGAATATTTTGGTTTTTTATACAACTGTATTATTTTTTTATTTTTAAACTTTTTTATTTTACTGTCTTCTTTAATCAATGTACTTACATAATTTCTGGAACAACCAAAAATATTTGCTATCTCAGTATAATTCCTTCCTTCAAGATACAGTTTTATTGCCTGTTCTTTCATTTCTTCCTTATTATACATAATATCACAACCTCATTTACAATCTCATACGTAGTATATCAAAATGTAAAAAAAATATCAATAATATAAGATTTAATCTAGTATAATAAAGATTATAACATCTAAAATTATGTAAATCAATTAAAATAGTATGACAAAATTAGACATTATTATTCAATTTTTAAATTTTCTAAAGCAAATCGTATTCTTTCATTAATAAGCTCATTTAAAGATGGTGTATTAGTCAGAATTGATACTTTTTGTACTATAAATTTTTCATTATTCATATATAATCACTCCTTTTAAGTAATTATATAATTTTTATCTCGGAAAAACGTAGGAAGAACCCTACCTTTTATTTTTTGGTATTTTATTTTAAAATTAAATAAATCACAGAAAGGAGGAAATTAATATGGAATTTATAAAATTGAAGATAGAATTTATATCTTTAGTTGTATCTATTTTTTCTTTTTTTATATCTTGTTTTTCATTTAGAAAAGCAAGTGAAACATTTAATGAAGAATATAATGGGAAAGTAGTTTCTTTTTTTGAAGTTAGAGATGGAAAAATTTACATTGTTATAAAAAATATTGGAAGAAATATCGCATATAATATAAATGTAGATTTTTATGAAAAATTATCTACTATAATACATCCAGACTTCAAGAAAATAGTTCCATTAATTACTGATTACAAAAATTATACTTTAGTTCCTGGTCAAGAACTTGCAGAACAATATGATATCACAAAATACAAGTTTAGAAAATTTAATGTAAAAATAAAATACGATAGTTTAGGAAAAAAGTTTACTGAAAATTATAAATTAGATACATATTATTTAGACCATTATAAAGAAATTAATGAAATGAAAGTTTAGACTTTTTCCAATCTTGAAAAAAGTGCAAGAAGTAGACTGAAATTAGTCAATCTACTTCTTCTTTTCTACTTATAATTCTTAACATTAATATAAGCTTTTCTCTTAGTTGCTATTACTTGTACATAATCTACATTCTTATTTATATTCTTTAATATTTTAACTTTTGTATTTTTCTTATATGTATATTTCTTTCCTTTTAAGTTCTTTTTAGAATATAATAAACAATTACTTTTTAATGTCTTTTTCTTTCCTACTGTGCTTTTTATTTTAGTTTTCTTTACGATTTTTTTCGTATTGCCTTGTCCTTTATCATTACTAAATATAAAGTATTTTTTTACATTTGCATACTTTTTAAAGTTTGATTTACTTACTGTTACAGTATTCTTGCTTACTTTTGCATTTGCTTTTTTTCTTGATGCTGTATTAAATTTTCCGACTGTATAAGTATGGGTCATATACTTGTATATTATTTTTATCACTTTTAGTTAATAATATATAATGTCCTGATGTAGTAAATAATCCATTTCCACATGCACTTATTACATAGTATCCTTTATCTAAATATTTCATTGCTGTATTATAATTTGCTGTTGTATGAAACTCTTTAAATCCAAAATAATCTGCTGTAAATGAAAATGCACTCCATGCAGTGCCATTTGACTTAGTCCTATATCCATTATCTACAAATAATTTAGCCATTGTAGTTGGTAGTATTGTTCCTTTACTAGCTGTTACTACCATTGCACAAGCAGTTGGTCCACAACCTGATGATTTCATAGTTTGAGTTTTATTATTACTTGATGTGTACAATTGATTAGTCCATCTAGTATCTGCTTGACTATAATATGTAAGTCCTTGATATGCTCCTAAAAGTTTTAATCCATCTGCTTTTATATCTCCATTATAAGATATATTTTCCTGGTCTATCATTGCATCTTGTTCAAGTTCATTTTCAATTTTGTATGAATCCTCTAAAATAGGCTCAGTTGTTTCAAGGGTTTCACCATTCTCAACTTGGGCCACAGTTTCTTCTGCAGATAAAATTGTTTCTTCACTTAAAATTATATTTTCAATTTTATTACTTGTATCTACTACTATCTTCTCTACCTTATCGTCTTTTATATATAAGGAATTTATTATTAATATAATAGCTGTTACTATTATTAATATTATTAAAGCAATTTTCTTTTTCATAATTAATCCTCCTCCCTACTTATGCCTTTTATTGCCCAAAACTGAGCTTCTTCTAATTTTGTCAATACTAATGATGTTTCTCTGCTTTTTTTACAAGTTTTTTCTACTTCATCATACACTTTTGAGAAAGTCTCTCTTATTTTTTGTATTCTATTATTTTTTTCTTCATTAACACTTACGTATTCTGCTTTTTTATTCATATTCTTTTCCTTCTTTCTTTATAAAATTAATAAAACGTCTCAAAACAAGCTTTCATAATCCTTTTTAAGACGTTTTTATTTTTTATTAATATAATTTACTGTCTATTTTTTAAATCTCTAATATCATGTTCTGCCTCTGTCATTTTTCCTTCGAGTATGTAAGTTCTTTCTATAATATTATTGTGTTTATTAACTCTTTCTTCTAACTCACTTAATCTAAAATTAACTAGTTTAGAACTTGCTAATATTCCACCAACTGTCCCTATACAAGTTCCTACAAAACTTATTAGTGCTATTACTACTGTTTCATTCATCTCTTATTCTCCTTCTTCAATATTTTCTTTTGTAGTTATTAAATTTTCTAAGTATGTTGCTACTTCTTCGTAATCTGTGTCAGTTAGTTTGTTATTATCATGTAGCTCCTCTACTCTATTTAAAGAATAAGCTACTGAATATTCTCCACTTTTCACTAATTCTAATATTGCTACTTTCTTCCTATTACTTGATTTTTCTACTATTGTCATATTATCCTCCTATTCTAACAGACTTAATCTGCTTTCTATATTTTTTATTTTTTCATTCATTTTTTGATTTAAGATTTTATTACTTTGCATATAATTTAAACTGAAAATTGGACTTACCTCATCATCACTATATATGTGATTTATTCCTTCTATTAGTTCAAATTTATTATATAAATTATTAATTACTGTTTTCTGTTCTTCCGTTAATAGTAATTTTTCCTCTTCTTCTGACTTGTAATAAACTATAACTGGATTTCCTTCATCATGTTTTTGCTTTAGCCATGCTTTAAAACTCTGTATTGTTCCATCTTCAAGTAATTCTTTCTGTATATGAAAATCAATAGAAGCATTTTCAGCACATTTCATTCCAGTAATATCTTTATTAAATAAAACTTCTTTTTCTTCAAAATAATTTGAACAAACTTTCATTCCTTTAATTAAACCACTTCCTAAGTGCATTCTAAAGCTATATACATTCTTAAGTGATGTTTCATATTCTTGCATACTAAAACCTGCTTCAGTACCTATAAATTCATGTTTTTTCCAACAATGTACTTCTTCATCTTTTGTAAAATAATCTCCTGTAAACATTTCTTTTTGAACTGCCAGTGTATAATCGTTTTCTTTACATTCTTCAAATTTTGTATCATTAATATCTTTACATATCATTACGTCATATACTGTAAAATCTACTGAACTTGATAAGTAAGCAACTATACCAACTTTTTCTTTGAGCTCTGTTAATTCAAATTTAGTTTCTATAATTGTTTCTGTATTAGCTTTTATTTCTTTATTTATCGATTTTCCTATATTGTTTGCTACATCTTCTTTATTTCTAGTACAAATAAATAAATTATTTAAAGTTACATTTGCATTAGTTTTTATTTTAAATTGAAGATAGTAGTTATCTTTAGCTAACTTTAATCCTGAAAATGGTACACTTTCAAAGTTTACACCGATTAATATTAGATTTGCAGGCTTACTACTTTCAAAACTTCCATTTTCATTTTTTGATACTGTATTTACTGTTTGTATCTTATTAAAATTAAACTGATTTTTACTACATTTGTAAAAATGAATATTTTCTTTGACTGTTCGTATTTCAGATAAAGATGTTGGGTCTGGTACAGGTGTTTGTTTAATATTACCATAAATCTTTAGACTATTTTTGTTATAAGTATAAGCATCATCTATATTTATGCTCTCGCCTTCTATGCTGTTAAAACTCATATTTTTAGATAATTCATCACATTGTTGTTTTAAACTATCTATATCATTTCTATAACTTTCTGCATTCTGATTAAATTCATTTGTTTTTTGCAGTGCATTCATATTAAACTCATTTTCTTTTAAGTCTGAATTTGTATTAAACTCAGTTGTTTTATCACTTGCATTTTGATTAAATGCTTCTGTCTTTTGTTGATAGTTTGTATTTATTTCTGAGTTTACATTTTCGATTAATTCTCTTTTAATTTCTATTTTTAAATTTTCTAATTCAGTATCTAAATCAGTTTGACTTATTAAACCTGATACTAAATCTCCAATTCTGAATTTTATTTTATTTTCATTTTGTAATGTCATTTCAATTTCTTTTGTTTCTTTATTATAAGTAGCATTTACTATCATAGACTCAATCGGAAAGTCAACTTCTTTTTCACTTAATACTTGTCCATCGTTGTTTTTTAGAAATATCTTTAGCTTATAATCTTCTTGATTTAAACTTACTTCTATATCAGTAGCTGTACTTGCTTTATCTGATTTTGTTTCTAAATTTTCATTTATGGATTGTATTTTATCAGAATTACTATTAACTGATGTTTCTAACGTATTTGTTTTTTCTATTAATTTATTGTTAGACTCGTTTATTGCTTCTACATTACTTTGTACATTATTAAAATTTTGATTTAAGTTATCTTGATTTTCTTTTATTGTGTTAATATCTTCAGTATTTTTTAGTACTTTTTTATAAACTCTAGCAATTGCAGACGGATTATTATCATTCTCAACTGTATCTAAATCAACTAAAAAGTCCATTGTCGGTAATTCTATTGACAATGAACGAAATTCTATATCATTTTCTATATCTGTTAAATCTTCTACTTTTGTTAAACTATTTACAATTTCTGAATTTGTACATATTACCGCTATACTTATATTATGAAGATTACTTATAGCTTTTGTTATTATGTATTCGTTATCTATTATTAAGTCTATATATTTTCCCTCGTCTGAGCTAATTACAATAAATTTTATGTAATTTTCAAGCTCAGATGGAAATTCAAACTCTAGCTTGTCAGCTTTGTTTTCGCCTTCAACAATGAATTTGTCTTCTATATATAATCTTTTATTTTTTGAAACTAGTATTTTCATTTATTTCTCCTTTCTTTTCTATTTCCATAACCCATGTGCTTCTAAGTACAAAGTAGTATCTGTTATTGTATTTTCTGGTCTATAAGTTCTTACTGTTCCAGCAGAAGTATTATTTTGTCCACCTTCAGAAGTCCAAAATTGTATTTTATCTGCACTAGATTTAACACCAAATAAATTTGTAAATGGCTGAATCCAATTTCCTATAATATGGTCTGAATAATAT
This sequence comes from uncultured Mycoplasmatota bacterium, assembly GCA_948437815.1. Taxonomy (GTDB): domain Bacteria; phylum Bacillota_I; class Bacilli_A; order RF39; family UBA660; genus Caccenecus. The sequence continues at coordinate 1,513 of CAOJKG010000012.1, read as the reverse complement.
AACTCTCCATATTTTGTCCCTCCTGCTTTTACTTTTAAGGTTTTCCATTGACGCATATATCCATTTTCATATTTTATATAACCTTCATTTTTATTTAATACTTTATCTATAATGACATCTTCATTTATTGTATTTATTTCTTCTTCAATATTTTTTTGCATTTGATTTAAATTTTCCTCAGATAAATAAGGAGCCTCTCCATTTTTCCAATTAATTTTTTTCATCCAATTTTTCCTCCAATTCTTCTACTTTTTTAGTTAATTCTTGAACGCCTTTCCATAATACAGAAATCATAGAATATGTATCTATCCCATCTCCTGTATCAGCAATTACTTTTTCAGGTGTATTTCTATTTTTCCCAATAATAAAACCATAATGTTTTTTTTCACTATCTTCTTCACATTTTAAATTGTATTTATATATATCAGCGTTTTTTATGTCTTCTAAACAATTATCAGATAATTCAATATTCTTTTTTAATTTTTCTAGTGAACCTTGAGCAATTTTTGGAGTTGATATACCTGATGATTTAATAATTGTTATATTGTCATTATCATCTAAATACAGCTCTGGTACTCCTTTATTATCTATTTCTAAATATGCAGCTGTTGACTTTTGGTTTAAAAAAACTCCAGAAGGCTGATTGCTTGCAGATTCTTGCTCTATATATATTGATTTATATCCAATATACATTGCATCATTACGAGAATCTTTATTTTTATAAATGCAAAGATTAGTATTTGTACTAGTACCTCCATAGACTTCTACCTTTCCACCATTTATACTTGCATTATTACAAGACATATTTCCTTTTGTATCAATACTAAAATTTTTATTTATAGTTGTATATCCTTCTAAAGCTATATTTTTAGCTTGTATTTGAATTTCTTCTGCTGATTGATTAATAGCAGATTTTATTTCGTTTTTTCCGACTTTTTTTGATACTTCTAGGTTAATTGATTCAGCAGTTTGATTAATATTAGAGTTTAAATCTACTACTGCAGTATCTAAATCTTTTTGCAATGCAAATGTATCTATATAATCGTTTTTTATTATATATTTACAATCATATTTTAAATTTCCATATTCTTTTATATATACATACGTATTATCTTTAAAAGTTTCTAAATCTACTTCTCCTAATTCTTCTATTATTTCAGAATTTAAAACATATAAATTATTATTTTCATCAATACCAATTCTTTTTATAATAGTTACCTTATCATTTATTATATTTAATTCATCACAAAATTTATCTTTATGCCTTAGTGGCTCTGATACCTTTATTCTATATTCTTTTGCATCATCACTTCTATTCTCTCTACCTTGTTTATCACATATAATAGTTATACTATCTCCGATATGGAATTATTTCCCCTGGTACCAATGTCTCGTTTGGCGTTAGATACTTCCAAATTGATGAATTTCCATATATCTTTAATCTTAATATTAGATTATGTCCTTCAGCTGTATTCTCTAGTTGTAATTCATCTACTCCACTTCGTTCTCTTGA
>CAOJKG010000011.1 GCA_948437815.1 uncultured Mycoplasmatota bacterium | reverse complement strand
TTAAAAATAAGTCAATATTTTTTCCAAATAAAAAATCAGTTTTTAACACTGACTTTTATTTTCTACTATTTCTAGCAAGACTCTCTTCAATTTGTTTTTCAATTAAATCTCTAACTTTATCTTTATCATTATAGTCATAACCAATGAAATTTATTGCCTCAGACAAATCATTTTGTTTAACTATATTAATAACACCGTTGTTTATAGTAATATATCGATAATCACCCGCAACATTTAACTCATAAAGAACGTCTAAGGTAGTAGCATTTAAATATAATGCTGAATACCCTTGATATATAGCCCTTTTCATTACTTCTTCCAAAGGCATATATTCCTTCTCTATTTCATCAAGACCTATTTCATTTCCAGAAGCTAATAAAGGTCTTATTTTCTTCATATAATATTTATCATCTTCACATATTAATGCAAAAAAACTTGATTCGTCTAATATTTTATTACAAAATTCTTTTTTCTTTAAATAAATTCTCAATCTTTCGTTATTTAAATTTCCATTTCCAGTTACAACATTTAATAATTCTCTGTCGTTTATTAAGTTTCTAAATTTTAAACCTTCCATCATTATAAGTTTATCAAATTCTATTAAACCCTTACTATACTTTAAAAACAAACTTAAAACAAATTGAAAAAGTTTTGTTATCTCTTGTATTTTATCATTATCATTAACTGGATTAAGTTCTAAAAGACTGCTATTATAATTATTTAAAATATGTACATATAAACTATTTACTAATGGTTCATTTTCTTTCATTTTCGCTATTCTTGCTAATTCTTTTTTATAGTCTTCAATTTTTTTGTTTAAGCTAATTAATTTTTGTTTAATACTGTCTAGACTTGCCCCAGCATTATAATCATTTTTTATATTATCATATTCTTGATTTAATGCTTCATCATTAATTTCTAACAAATCTTGCTCTATAGTTTTAAACATTAAATTTATTTCATCTACGAATTGAAATAAACTTTCTATTTCTTTATGCATAGTACTTATAACAATATCTTCATTATTAAATCCATGTTCTTGAGCTTCAATAATAGTTTTATTCACGATGTGTAATGAAATTAATATCCATAAATTATCAGTACAAGTAACATACAATTTATATTTAGCTACTTCTTGTTCTACTCTTGTTTCAAATTTAATTTTTCTACTATATTTATCTCTAATATGACAAAGTTGTTTATAAAAATCTCCAACTCTTAAGTTATAATTAATTGTTTCTTTAACATCATTTTCTTCAATATAATTATCTGTATAAAAACTTGTTAAATATATAATATAAGCATCTTTAACTTTTTCTAAAAACCGATTAAAAATTCTATCTACTTCTTCTTTAGAACTTGCCCAAATAAGCTTATCTTCACTTCTATTAGCCAAAAGCCTAATAGTTTTAACTAAATTCAAAATAATATTAATTAAATCTGAATCTCCAGCAATAGTATTTACATAATAAGAACGCATTTTCTCTTGTATTTCTAATTTATATCTATCTAAATTAAACTTTGTAAAATAATCCCTAGCTGCATTAATATCTTTCATTCTCTCTTCATGATATTCTCTTACTTCTTTACTAGCTTTATCAAACATATCAGGATGATGTTTTAAAGATAGTTTTCTATATGCGGATTTAATTTTTTCATCTGTAATAGGTTCTTGCAAACCTAATATATCTAACGCTTTTTCTTTATTCATATTTGCCATTTAAACCCCCTACCTCGTTCGAATATTTTAGCACAAAAAGAAGTATGTGTCAAATTACCTAAAGTCTTTTAGGACTAACTGCATACCATCAAATTCTTTAGTTTTGGAACTTTTCTTCTTTTTAGATTTTAATGGATTCAATTTACCATTTAAAGTAAAAAATAATTGTGTAACAAAATAATTATCTTCTGACTCAACTATAGTTTTTAAAGTTTCATTTAAATAAGCTTTTTTATATAAAAATTCCTTTTGTAAAAACAATTTATCAATGCTATCTAAATAAAACATTTTATTATAATAAAGATGTGCATAGATATCATCAATATCATCTGAAAACGATACCTGCATAAAAAATACATCAAAATTATTATCTGCTAAATTACTATTAGTTTTTAAAGGCTGACGAACATTATCTGGATCCATTATAAAATCTTTTGAACAATCTTTTAATAAATAATATATTTGATCTAACAAATATAATTCATAAACTTTTTCTAAAAAAATAGAATAATCTTCAATAACAGCTTTAAACATATCCAAATCTATATCACTTGAATATCCCATAAATCTAATACTTCTAATAGCCGAAAAAAACTCATTTATATCATACTTATCTAAAACTTCATTAGTTATACTTTGATATAATAATACTCTATCAACTCTAGACCAAGAAGCAATAGTTAAATGTTCATTCATTAAAGCCTTAGCATTCTTTTTATCATTTAAATATTCCCCAATATTACCTATATTATCCTTTATAGCAGACAACACTTTATGTTCTATATCTATCATTTTATCACCAATTAATTATTGTAAAGGATAATAATAAAACAATCAACAATATTTCTTACTTTTTTTAGTTTTATCATCTAAATTGAAAATAAAAAAACTTAGAAATTAATCTAAGAATTTTAAATTGCTCTATAATCATCTTCCATTGTAAAGATAATATTTTCTTCAATCCATTCCTTACGGGGTTCAACTTTATCTCCCATTAAAACATTCACTCGTTTTTCGGCCAAAGCAGCATCGTAAATATTAACGCGAATTAAGCTTCTAGTTTCAGGATTCATAGTCGTATCCCATAGTTCTTCTGCATTCATTTCACCAAGACCTTTATTTCTTGAAATATCTGGTTTACCAGTATTCTCTGAAACTATTTTAAATCTTTCCTCATCAGAATAAGCATAAAAATGTTTTTTTCCATAATCAATTTTATATAAAGGCGGTTTTGCAATATAAAGTTTACCAGCTTCAATTAAAGGACGCATAAATCTATAAAAGAAAGTCAAAAGAAGAATTTGAATATGTGACCCATCTACATCGGCATCAGTCATAATAATTACTTTATCATAATTAGATTCGCTAGCATCAAAGTCCTGGCCTAAACCAGCGCCAATTGTATGAATAATAGTATTTATTTCTTCATTTTTTAAGATATCACTAGTATTAGCTTTCTCAGCATTTATAACTTTACCACGAAGTGGCAAAATTGCTTGAAATTTTCGATTTCTGCCACCCTTAGCTGAACCTCCTGCTGAATCTCCTTCTACCAAAAAAAGTTCATTTAAACTAGGATTTTTACTAGTAGCTGGCGCTAGTTTTCCAGATAAATTTTTTTCTAGTGTTTTTTTACCCTTACCATTACGTGCTTCCTCACGTGCTTTTCTTGCTGCCTCACGTGCTAATTTACTTTTACTAGCTTTATCAACAATATTAAGCGCTATCTCTTTATTTTCTTCTAAAAAGAATTTTAAATTTTCATAAGTTATTGCCTCAGTTACACTTCGAGCCTCAGGTGTTCCAAGTTTTCCTTTAGTTTGACCTTCAAATTGTAATAAATTTTCTGGTATTTTAAGATTTATTACGGCACTTAACCCTTCTCTAACATCAGTACCATCAAAAGTAGCATCTTTACCTTTTAATATATTATTACTTTTAACATAATCATTAAAAGCTTTCGTAATACCTGTTTTAAAACCGACTTCATGTGACCCACCATCAATAGTTTTAACATTATTTACAAATGAAACAATATTTTCATTATAAGTATCTGTGTACTGCATAGCAACATCTACTTCAATACTACTTTTAGATCCTGCAAAACTAATAACATTATGAAGTGTTTTTTTATCTTCATTAATGTATTCTACAAAATTAACTAAACCATTTTCATAATGAAATTTAGATTCTTTATTACTATCTTCATCAATAACTTCTATTGTTACATTAGAGATTAAAAAAGCACTTTCTTGCATTCTCTCCACAATTGTTGTATAAGAAAACTGACAGTTTTTAAATATATCATAATCTGGCCAGAAAGTTACAATTGTTCCTGTTTTATTAGTTGTTCCAATTTTCTTTAAAGGCGACTCTACATGACCACCATCATTAAAACGAATATTATTTATTTCTCCATCACGATAAATAACAACATCCATTTTTTTCGATAAAGCATTTACAACTGAACCACCAACACCATGAAGACCTCCACTTACTTTATAGTTACCTTCTTCAAACTTACCACCTGCATGCAAAATAGTATAAATAACCTCCGGTGTACTTTTACCTGATTCATGCATTCCAATCGGAACACCTCGACCATTATCAGCGATTGTTATACTTCCATCTTTATGGAGAACTATCTTAATATGATTGCCATGCCCATTAATAATTTCATCAATACTATTATCAACAATTTCCCAAACTAAATGATGTAAACCTCTTTTATCTGTACTACCAATATACATACCTGGACGTTTACGAACAGCTTCTAAGCCTTCTAATATTTTAATTGACGATGCATCATATTTCTGTGCCATTTTTATTCACCCTATTACTAATTATAACAAAAACAAAAAAGAATGTAAAACATCTTTACTAGAATTTTACATTTCTTCTCTGCAATAACACTCTATTTCTTTCTTCTACATCTTTCAAATCTTGCAAATTGTTCTTTTGCTTCTTCTTCGCTTATCCAATAGTCTTTATCACCTGTTAAAAGATATGGACCATATACTCTTTCAAAATCACTATCCATCCATTTATATGATTTAAAAATATCCTCTCTCTCTTCTTTTGTAAAATCAAACTCACTCATAAACTTAGGAATATATTTAGAGCCCAATTTAATTAAATTTATAGACCAAACCTTTAAGATTTTAAAATCATGAAATTTATAATAAATAAAATCTAAAATCGTATCAATTCTCTCAATATCAAATAAATATCGTAATTTATCATAATCATTAAGTATATAAGCAATAACTTCATTTATAAAATCTTTATCTCTATTTAATAATTTTACAAGTGCATATTCCAAATATTTATCACTTATACTAGATAAAGTATCTTCTACGACTTCTACATTTTCTTTCATAAGAGCATCAATCATATCATAATCATTATCAGATTCAAAACTATTAAAAAATAGTTCATTGATAAAACACCAGTTTTTGTTTTGTAATAAGTTTTTAGAAATTTCATTTTTCATTTCCATACTTATTGAAAATTTTAAGATACTAAAGGCACATTCATCATATCCTGGTAAACAATCGCCTGTTTTTGAATCATTTTCTTGTCCATTATCAACTTTTTCTTGATAAAAATCTATTATTGAAATAAAAGTATTTATTACACTATTTCTTTTTTCATTTTCTTGTGTATATTCAAAAAATTTTATAAAAATCTCAACAATTGTCTCAGACCTCAATACAACTTCTTTAAAAAATCTTTCAATTTCATCGCAAGAATATAAACCAGATAAAACCATTTGTTTAGCAAGTTCAGACTGACAATGCTTTCCATAATGATAATATTTTTCATTTTGATTTAGTTGTTTAGCATATTCTAGCAAAGTATCAATATTACCAACACTTGCAAGTTTTCTAAAAGCATAATCATAATCAATCGCCGCGCTATTATTTATTAATAGAATTAAAGCCTCATTTGAAGTCACTCTACTAGTTAAATAAGTCTGTAACAAGGGCATACCTTCTAAATTTAATAAATTACCATTACTATTTAAAAAATCATCAAATCTAAAAAAATAATAAAAATCTTTATCTGGCTTTGACTGCATAAACCTTGAATTAATAACAAGTTCTTCTAATTCTTCTAATGGAAATTTTTTTCTTGCTACATCTAAAATACCAAAAACACATTCTTTATTATTAGTTTTAGCATCATATTCTTGATTTAAGTACCAAATAACAAATTCTTTTAAATCTTCTACACTTAATTTATTTAAAATTCTAATATTTAAATAATCATCTATCCATTTAAGATTACCAATTTTCATTAATATTTTCAAAATCATTTTAACCACCCATAAATACTATAGCAAACAATTAAGATAATAACAATAATATCTTGCCATATTTTAAACTTTCATATATAATTAATACGAGGTTGATAAAAATGAAAGATACAACAAAAACAATTATTATAGGAGTTGTAATAACTATATTAGTCTTGATTTTAACAATATTTATACTTTATAAAGTAGATTCAAAAAAATTAAAAGACGAAAATACAACTAATAAGAATAATTATAATAATTCTACTCCAACTATTAAAACTGATAATAATTCTAATAACACAACTAACACTCCATCAAAGAATAATGAGACAAATACAATTATTAAAGATGATGAAAAAAATGATAAAATAATATTATATATGTTTCATGGTAGTACTTGTCCTCATTGTGTAAAAGCTATCGAGACTATGAAAAACGAAAAAAATACAACATTCAAAAATGTTGAGATCAGAACCTTTGAAATATATAAAAACAAAGTTAATAGTGAATTATACAAAAAAGTAACTGACAAATTAAAAGTTAATGTCAATTTTGTTCCTTATTTTGTAATTGGTGATTATAATCGTGTTGGTTTTAATGCTGAAGTATTATTAAAAGAATATAAAAAAGCATTAAATAATAAAAACTATAAAGACATTATCTCAGAAGTTATTAAAGAAAATAAAGATTTAGAACCTGTTTATGAAACAATTTAAAATAGCTAATAAAATAGCTATTTTCTTTTGTTATCAGTAATTAATTCCATTGGGATAGTAAGTTGTTTTATTCTCTCCATTATTCTTCTAGATTTTACTTTATCAACACCAGACTTAGATAAAGATAAATGATATTCTAGTTCATCTAAACTTAAATTAGAAGTAAAAAAAGTAGTTAAATGATTATTCATTCGCGCTTGTAAAATAGTTCCTAATACTTCATCTCTTCCCCAATCACTAACGCTTTCCGCTCCTATATCATCTAGTAAAAGAATTGGAACTTTTGTGTATCTATCCATTTTCTCATGATAAGAATCCCAATCTTCTTTTAATTCTTTTAAAACAGTTGGAAAATATAAAGCAATATAATCCACTCTTTTTTTAGCTTTAAGTTCATTTAATAAAGCATAAATAAGATAAGTTTTCCCACTTCCAAAAACACCATGTAAATATAATCCTTTAGAATCATTTATGCCATCATAATTATCATAAAAATCTTTTAACCATTTAATTAATTTAACTCTTCTTTTATCAGCTAAATCAATATCTTTAAAACTAGCATTTAAAAGTTCTTTACTAGCTGTATTACGTGCATTTAATAGTTTATCATTTTCTTGCCTTTTCTTACAAGGAACATAAGAAAGTTCTATAATATTCCCTACTACTTTAGGATATAAATAATGTCCATAAACTTTATTTTTACATTCATATAGCCCATTACACTTCTTGCAATTTTTAAGTTCACAAACGCTATCCATTAAAATAGAACTATTCTGACTTCCTATTTTTTCATTGATTTTTAATTTTTTTACTAAAGTTTTAAAATCTTCATCTTGCATATTTTCTTTATAATCTTTTAATAATTCATTATTATTACTTTTATCTATTTTTATAGCTTCCATATAATCACCTAAAATCTTTTAATAATTCTTCCAACTCTTTTTGCTCATCATCACTAACATTTTCTTTTTCTAAAGTTTGATCAAACCATACTGGGGTTGGTGTTACTTGTACTTTCTTTGTTGAAACAACTTTTTCATTCTTCTTAACCATTTTCTTATGTTCTTTTTCTGCAAATTCCATCGCTTCTCTAGCTGTTTTAATGCCTGCTCTTCTCCATTGCCCTGCAATAGTCTCAACATAGCTTGTCGAAAGTTTATTATTATTTTTCTTCAAAACATAATCAATTAAAACATTAACTACTGCGGGATTAAACTCTAAATCTATAAGTAGCATTTCAAGTATCTTTAAATCTCTTGATGTTGGTTTAACCCCTTTGTATTTACTCTGTAAAAAATCATAAGGACTAGTATTTTCAAATACCCCAATAATTCTTCCTTTTTTAGAATTATCACCCATTGGTGTTTTTAAATATTCTGGTTGAGTTCTATAAACAAGTGTTGGTAAAGTCCCATTATTGAATTGATAATATTTTCGAGCATTTTTCCTTAAGGCTTCTTTATCTATTGAACCTTTTTCATTTATACTAGATCTAATTAATTCTGTAATCTTTAACGTATCTAAATCATATATAAAACTCAAATTAATAATTAATTCTCTCATCTTTTTATTAAACGCTTTTTCATTTATTAATCCTTTTGGTATAGAAGAAATAATCAAATCAAAATCTATATTAGATTCTATATTAAGAGGTAAAACCTCTCTTTCTCGCGCTTCCACTATTGGCGCATTAGTAGATTCAAAAGTTTCATTTAAAGTTTTAGTTATATCTTCATAATCTCTAATATCAATACTCACTTTTTTATAGATATTTTTTAAATAATGATATTCCTCTTCTCCAATATTATTATATAAAACAATATTAAGAATTGGATTATTAAAAAACTCTGCTGCACCAAGTGGTGAATATAATTCATAAACATAAGAATTTATTTCACCTTCTTTAAAATAAGTTTTAATAAGACCCACTGCTTCCAAAGATTCTCTAGCATGTTTAATCACATCTAAATCACACTTTAAAATACTCATAAGATGATGATGCGTAAAATCTTTACTAATAAATTCTAATCTATCCAAATCACTCCATAAAGTAAGATATAAAGAAACTGCTCCAAACCCAATAATAGGTTCATATAAATGAATTAAATTACGTTTATCAACTTCTGTTAAAATAGTTTTATTAACTACAATATATTGATCAGCTGGTAATAATGTAACAAGTTTCATATAATACCTCCTCTACAACTAATTTAGACCTATAAGACTTACATATATTATAAAATATAAGCACTAAAAAAGAAAGCTTTTTAAAAACTTTCTAATTTTTCTTACTATATTTACTCATTTCTGCCATTACAGTTCTTATTAAATCAACAGCAATTTCTTTATCTCTTGTATCTTGTATTTTAATAGGGATTATGTTTTCATTTTCTTCCTTACAAATAACACATGATAAAGTAATTCCTTTAGTCATATCCGCTTTTAAATCCGTATAAACTACATAATCCTTATCAGTTTCATCATTATGAAATATAGCTAAAGCTTCATAAGCTTTATTATCTACCATAACCTGTTTGCGTTCCATTATTTAACCTATTACTTTCATATTGAACATAAACCTCTGCTATACGTTCTTTAAATACATTATATGTTCCAATAATAGTAAATTCATCTTCAGTAACTACTACAAACTTATCAATAATAGCTTTAGGAATAATATACACATTAGTACCATCTTCAGCTATATAAGCAAGTAATGCTTGCTTATTTATTTCTTCATCTTCACAGTATAACTTATAACCTTTTGGTAATGAATATACATCAGATACTTCATAATCTTCCAAAGTTAGCTTACTATTATTAGGATTATTTTCACCTAAAGCTGTAGACTTCATTTCTCCAGCAGCATCTAAAAAGTTAGCATAATCAGTTTTAACACCAATAACCCCTATTGGATATCCTGTAGTTGATTCAAAATTAATAATATTATCAGGTTCCAATTCACCATTTTTAACTACACTTAAACTTGGGCTTTCACTATCTCCAATATAAACAAAATCATAACTATCTGGTAGTGAATACTTACCATTAATCTCATCAAATGTTCTGTCTACAAATGGATAAGTAATACTAATAATACCATCTCTATCTAAAGGTATAGTCTCAGAAAAAGCAAGTAAATCATCGGGATTTACGTCCTCTTTACCAAAGCCTTTAACAAAATTAGCTATATTCCCTCTAAAAGAATAACCAACGATACCTAATCCTATCGCAGCAGTTAAAGCAAGACCACCAAATATTTTCTTAACTTTAGAACTCTTTTTTTTAGGTTTACTATTATTACTATTATTATTTAAAAGATCTGCATAATTCATTTAAATCCCCCTCCAATAAATAATTGTTGCTTATTATACCATTATCCTTATGAAATGTCAAATTATCATTTATTTTAAAGTTCCTTTAAAAGGTCAATTTTATCCAATTTTTCATAAGACAAATTATTTTTACCAAAATGAGAATATAACGTTGTATCTTGATATTTTAAATGTTTTAAATCTAATTCTTTAATAATATTTGAAGGTTTAAAATTAAATACTTTCTTAACTATTTTCAATAATTTTTCATCCAAACATATACCAGTATTAAAAGAATCAAGTTCTACCATTAATGGCTCTGACACTCCAATAGCATAACTAACACTTATTAAACATTTATCTGCTAAACCACTTGCTACTACATTTTTAGCAACATACCTTGCATAATAAGCTGCACTTCTATCTACTTTTGTAAAGTCTTTACCGCTAAAAGCCCCTCCACCATGTGGAGTTATACCTCCATAAGTATCTACACATATTTTGCGTCCTGTAAGACCACTATCACCAACTGGACCACCAATCACAAATCTTCCTGTTGGATTAATTAATATTTCTGTATTTCTATCTATTAAATCATCACTAATTACATTCTTTATAACTTTATGTATAATTTCATTTCTTAAAATTTCTAAATCAATATTATCATCATGTTGGGCTGAAATGACTATTGTTTTTATCTTAAAACTACCATTATTATCTTCTAAAGTAATTTGTGCCTTACCATCAGGTCTAAGACCTTTTATTTCTTTAGTTTTTCGTACAATTTCTAACCTTTTTACTAAAGAACACGCAAGATTATGAACTAAAGGCATATAATTATCCGTTTCATTTGTAGCATAGCCATACATAATTCCTTGATCACCTGCACCAGTATCTTCTCTATCTACTCCAAGCGCAATATCAGAAGATTGCTTATTTAAATCTGTTATTATTTTAATAGTATTACCATTAAAACCTAATTCATCATTATCATAGCCAATATCACAAATAATTTTTCTAGCAATATCTTCTACTTTAATTTTTACTTTACTAGTTATTTCCCCCATAATTAATATTTGTTTTTTACTTGCGACAACTTCACAAGCTACTCTTGAATTTTCATCCTCCTTTAAATAGGCATCTAATATGGCGTCAGCAATCAAATCACACATTTTATCAGGGTGTCCACTCGTTACTGCTTCTGTTGTAAATAATTTTTTCATTTTCATTCCTCCTCTTTTTACCTTAAAAGAAAAAAACACTTAAAGATAATCTCTCTAAGTGTTTATGACTATCCTCATCTTTCGGTTTTACCGTAGGATTTAGCACCTAACTTAAATAGGTTGCTGGACTTCTTTGGGCCTATTCCCTCCATCGCTCTTAATAAGGTAAATATTTAAAATTATTTATAATTGAATTATATAGTATGGAATTCAAATTGTAAATACATAAATCTAAATTAAATATGAAAAGACACTACATTTACAAATTAAAACTTAATAGTTTCTTCAATATATTTTTTTAATTCCTTTATAGGCATTGTAATTTGTTCCATTGTATCTCTAAGTCTTATTGTAACTGTATCATTATTAATAGTCTCATCATCTATAGTAATACAAAGTGGTGTTCCAACCGCATCACTTCTTCTATATCTTTTACCAATAGAACCAGTTGTATCCATAGAACACATAAAATCTTTACATAAAATAGCATACACATCATTAGCCTTCTCCCCATGAACTTTTTTAATTAAAGGTAAAATAGTTACTTTTATTGGTGCTAAAGCTGGATGAATTCTTAATACTTCTCTTGAATCCCCATTTTCTAATTCTTCTACTGTATAAGCATCTGTTAATACTGCATATAAAAGTCTATCTAATCCCACACTAGGCTCAATAACATATGGTAAATATTTTTCATTAGTATCAGGATCTAAATATCTAAGGTCTGTCTTAGAATGTCCTGTATGAACGCCTAAATCATAATCAGTACGATCTGCAACACCCCAAAGTTCTCCCCAACCCATTGGGAATAAATATTCTATATCAGTTGTAGCTTTACTATAAAAAGATAATTCTTCTTTTGCATGATCACGATATCTTAAATTTTCTTTTTTTAAACCTAAACTCTTTAAGAAATCCAAGCAGTAATTTTTCCAATAACCAAACCATTCTAAATCTTCACCTGGTTTACAAAAGAATTCTAATTCCATTTGTTCAAATTCTCTAGTTCTAAAAATAAAGTTTCCTGGTGTAATTTCATTTCTAAAGCTTTTACCAGTTTGACAAATACCAAAAGGCACTTTGAGTCTCATACTTCTTTGAACATTTAAGAAATTAACAAATATACCTTGTGCTGTTTCTCCCCTTAAATATACACTTGATTTAGAATCTTCTGTAACCCCCATAGATGTTTCGAAAAGCAAATTAAATTTACGGATTGAAGTAAAATCTTGTTTACCACATTTAGGACATTTGATATCATTTGTAGTAATATAGTTCTCTAATTTTTCATTACTCCAACCATCACCAGTTTCCATACCATTTGTAAATTCCTCAATTAATTTATCTGCTCTATGCCTTGCTTTACAAGCTTTACAATCTATTAATGGATCATTAAAATTAGTTACATGTCCACTAGCTACCCATACCTCAGGATTCATTAAAATTGCACTATCAAGTCCATAATTATATGGATTTTCTTGCATAAATTTTTTCCACCAAGCGCGTCTAATATTTTCTTTTAATTCTCTTCCAAGAGGTCCATAATCCCAAGTATTAGCAAGTCCTCCATATATTTCACTACCTTGAAATATAAAACCATATTGTTTACAATAATTAACTATTGTATCTTGTGTTACTTTTTCCATTTTTTCTCCTCCTAAATAAAAAACTCTAAAAGAAACAAATAGGGACGAAAATACATTCCGCGGTTCCACCCTACTTATTCCTTCTAGAGAAATCACCTTTATTTTTTATATAGCTCCGGATTCGCCACATCCTTCATCGCTTGTATACCTAAATTATATAACACATTATTATTATATGCAATAATTATTTTTGAATTGTAAGTGTTTTTTCAATTTTTTTATTTCCATCTTTAACAACTACCTTAAGTTTATAATAACAGCCTTTTTTAAAATCTAAAGTCATATAACTACCATAATCAGTCATTAAATTAGAAATATTATTAGGCTCATAATATCTTTCATCATCAGTCTCAAAATTTACATCATCAATCTCAGGATCTTTTCCACCATAAATATACACATAAATGTATTCTTTACCATTAGCTTCTGAATGTTTAAACTCAACATCTTGAAGTTCATCTGAGCCCTTTATAATAAGTTTAATTTTTTGTTCCAAAGTAACATTATTCATTCTATCTTTAAATACTATATAAATATAATAAGTTCCTTCTTCTTTAAAAGAATATGAATATTTATGATTAGTGTCAATTGTATCTTTATAGCAATAATCAAGAGAATTAATACCACAACTAAAATCCTTAGCATTCGTTGGTGTTTCATCTTTACTAGAAATATTTAATCCAACTGTATATGCTCCACTCCCTTTTAAATCAAAACTAAAATTAATAGTCACATTATTAGTCACTGTAATCTCTTTCGTAGTACTACCAGTTTTATTATCTTGATTCAAAATATTATTAAAATCATACATACCTGTTGTACTTATTCTAGCTTCAAACTTTTCATTTTCTTTAACAGTTGGTGTACTAGGAGTCTCTTCTTTTGGAATTTCTACTTTTGTATTAGGATCTTTAATCATTACTTTTAAAATACTTTTAGTCTCATTACCAGAACTATCTTTTACTTTATAAATAACTTCATAATCTCCTATTTTTTTTGTATTAACACTATCTTCAATTTCTATTTCGTCAATACTAAGTTCATCAAAATTATCAGATACACTAGTAATATAACTTTTACTATCCCATTTACTATTAACATTTAATACTGCATATTTTTCACTTAAAACAATTTCTGGAGCTTTTTTATCTATTATATCAACTTCAAAAGTATGTTTATATTTTTCTTTATCGTATTCTATTTCTAAATCAATTTTTTGTTTACCAAGACTCTTTATTTCTGATAAAGTATAAGTTACTTTTTTCTTTTTAAAAGTACATTCATTCTTTTTACATTCTATTTTTTGTTTAACAAAATCTGTTATATCATAATCTCCATAATTTAATTCTTCTACTTCTTTATAAGAAAAAACATCTGTACTAACATTCTTAACTAAAAAGAAACCTCCAATAACTAAACCACCAAAAAATAACAATATAGCACCCCAACCAAGTACATACTTCATAACTTCACCTACTCTTAAAACAAGTATATCATACTAAAAAGTAAAAATAAAGTTTTTTATCTTGCAACTTCTATTCTATCTTTTAATTGTTCTAAAATATTTAGCATTTCTTGAATCAAATTTTTAACATCTAAAGAAACACCTTCTGCTTCCATTAAATATTGAAAATCATTTTGTAAATATTGTAATATTTCTTCTTCACTAAGCACTAATCTTGCGATTAATTCTAAAATTGAAATCATTACTAAAGCAAAATAATTATTACTTTCTTTAAAATTATCTCCATATTTTTCTAAAGTATCAACATGTTCCCTACCTTCTAAAATTAATAAAGATTTATCAACAAATATCAAATCGGGATTACAATCTGTCTTAAAATTTTTTGATTCAATATTAATAATATCAATATTTCTTGTTTGCAAAAAATCTTCTTCACTTAAATGATTCATAAATATTAGATTATATTTATAAAGTATTAACTCATCTCTTATTTCCTCATAAGCATCATTATTAATTAAATAATCTAAAAATAAAAATATAATTTGATTCAAATCATAACGTAAATACATTGCATAATCATATGATTCACTACCAAGCATACTATTAATAATGTTAAGTAATCTATAATAACAAGAATTTGTTAAATAACCTAAAGCCAAAGACAAGCCTCTATTATTACAATGTTTCAATATTTCTTTCCTAAAATTTAAAATTTCCTCACTAGATAAAGAGCCCAATAAATGTTTCTCTTGATTTACACAATCATTAATAACCTTAATAGTTTCTTCATATTCAAAACTTGCACTTAACCCACAAGCTTCTAGTTTAGCTAAAGCTATAAAACCCATTTCTATTTTTTCTTCAACACTTATTAATCTATTTAATTCCATACCTATCCCCCAAATATAAAATATCTTAACACATAAAGAAAAAGAAAGCTACAAACTTTCTTAAATTTATCTTCCTCTAGTATCTAAATTTTCACTTACTAAAGCTAATCTTGCATCAATTAAAGTAATATCATTATTTAAAGTAGTAAGCTTAAACGTTTCTTCAACATTATTATTTTTACTAACAACATTATTTTGGTAAGCTATTAATTCTAATAAAACAGTCTTTCTAGATTGTAAATATTCCATATATTCATGACTAAATCTTCTATCTTTTACCATGTAAGAAAAATTACTAAATAATGAATCAATACTACTAGTACAAGCTGATACATTCCTAAAATTATTTAATATCAAAATTGCAGTATTTCCATTAAGAACAAGATCACGATCTCTCTCTACATCAAAAGCTAATCTAAAATCCACTCCTAAGCATTCAACCAAAATATCAAAAAATTTGTCTGCTAAACTAGGATCAACAGTTTTAGTTTCCCAAGCAAGCTCTACTAAATTTTTAAAACAGTCTTTAATTGTAATACCATTTTCTATATCATCTGTTTGATACATCATAATCACCCTTCCACATAATAAAAATTATAACATAAAATAAAAAAGAAAGCTACTATTATTCGCTTTCTTCTGTTTCTGGAATATCTTCTAAAACATCAAGAACAACTTCTTTTTCTGTAGTTTCTTCTACTTCTTCATCAAGTACATTATTGTTCTCTATTTCGTCTGTTATTTCTTCTTCTTCCAAAAATTTATCTTCTAAGAATTCAGAAGCATCATCATCCATAAATTCTTTTTCAAGGTATAAATCAATATCACTATATTCACGAGCACCTGTTCCAGCTGGAATAAGTTTACCAATAATAACGTTTTCTTTTAAACCTCTTAAGTAGTCAACTTTACCTTTTATCGCTGCATCTGTTAAAACTCTTGTAGTTTCTTGGAATGAAGCAGCTGATAAATAACTATCTGTCTCTAAAGAAGATTTAGTAATACCAAGCATAATTGGTCTACCAGTCGCAGGTACGCCACCACGAAGAATTACAGGTTTATTACCTTCTGTAAAGTCATGTAATGAAACAGATAAACCTTCTACAAATTCTGTATCTCCAGCATCAACAATTCTAACTTTATTAATCATACGTTTAACAATAATTTCAACGTGTTTATCATTAATATCAACACCTTGTAATTTATAAACTGCTTGAATTTCTTTTAAGATATATTCTTCTGCTGTAAGAGGATCTGTAACTGCAAGTAATTCTTTTGGTGCAATAGAACCTTCAGTAAGCTTTTGTCCTGCAACAACCATATCTCCTTCTTCAACACGTAATTTAGTATTGTAATTAGTGATATGTTCACGAACACCCGCTTCATTTTCTACTACAACTTTATGTTTACCGCCTTGGTCTTCGATATGAATTACTTTACCATTAATCTCAGATACTGTTGCTTTAAATTTAGGAGTACGAGCTTCAAATAATTCTTCAACACGAGGAAGACCTTGAGTAATATCGTCTCCACCAGCAACACCACCAGTATGGAATGTACGCATTGTAAGCTGAGTACCTGGTTCACCAATTGATTGTGCTGCCATAATACCAACAGCTTCTCCTGTTTCAACTAAGTTACCAGTTGCAAGGTTACGTCCATAACATTTTTGACATACACCATTTTTAGTTTTACAAGTTAGAACACTTCTAATTTCTACTTTCTTAACTCCAGCTTTAACAATTTTAGCTGCAATATTTTCATTGATCATTTCATCTTTATCAACGATTACTTCTTTTGTATTAGGGTCTAACACTTTCTTAGCAGTATATCTACCTAAAATACGTTCTTGTAAAGATTCAATAACCGCACCATCTTTATCATTTAATAAATCATAAACTTCAACACCAGTAATAGTTCCACAATCAAATTCTTTAACGATTATATCTTGAGCAACATCAACTAAACGACGAGTTAAGTAACCTGAATCGGCTGTACGTAAAGCTGTATCGGCAGAACCCTTTCTAGAGCCATGTGTTGATAAGAAGAATTCTGATACATCTAGTCCTTCAATAAAACATGAAGTGATTGGAATTTCAACTGTTGAACCATCTGGTTTAGCCATAAGTCCACGCATACCAGCAAGTTGTGTAAAGTTTGAAATTGAACCACGCGCGCTAGAGTTCATCATCATGAAGATTGGATTATCAAAATCTCCAGCTGATATTTCTTGCAACTCTTTTTTTACTTCGTCATTGGCTTCTGTCCAAATACCAATTACACTATTATAACGCTCTTCATCAGTTATTAAACCACGTTTAAATTGTTTATTAACCTTTTCAACTCTTTCTTTAGCTTTTTGAATAATTTCTGGTTTCTTTTTACTTCTTACAACATCACTAATAGATACAGTGATACCTGCAACAGTAGAATATTTAAAACCTAAATCTTTTAATTTATCAAGCATAATAGAAGTTTCAGTTGTTTTATATCTTTTAAATACTTGAGCGATTAACCATTCTAAAGTCTTTTTAACAAAAGGTTTTTGAAGTTCTAATTCACTAATAAACTTTGGAATATCTTCACCCATTGGAATAAAATACTTATTAGGTGTAATACCTTCAATATTATCTTTAGTTCCTTCATTTACATAAGGGAATGAATCAGGTAATATTTCATTAAAGATTAATTTTCCAACAGTTGTAACTAAATATTTATCTTGTTGTTCTTCAGTAAATAATTTATATTTAAATGATTTAACTGGAATAGCAATTCTTGTATGAAGAGTTATTTCTCTTCTTTCATAAGCCATTAAAGCTTCATTACTATTTTTATATACTTTACCTTCGTTTTCTTCGCCCTTCTTTTCAATAGTTAAGTAACAATTACCTAAAACCATATCTTGAGAAGGAGTAACGATTGGTTTACCATCTTTTGGATTTAAGATATTACTAGCAGATAACATTAAAATTCTAGCTTCTGCTTTAGCTTCTTCTGAAAGTGGTATATGAACGGCCATTTGGTCACCATCGAAGTCAGCATTAAATCCTGTACAAACAAGTGGGTGTAATCTAATAGCTTTTCCCCCAACAAGTTTTGGTTCAAATGCTTGAATACCAAGTCTATGAAGAGTTGGAGCACGGTTTAATAATACTGGATGTTCTGTAATAACATCTTCAACAATATCCCATACACATTCATCTCTTTGATCAATTAACTTTTTAGCACCTTTTATATTATGAGCTAAACCTCTTTCAACTAAACCATGAATAACATGTGGTTTAAATAATTCAATAGCCATTTCTTTAGGTATACCACATTGATACATTTTAAGATTTGGTCCAACAACGATAACTGAACGACCTGAATAGTCAACACGTTTACCAAGTAAGTTTTGACGGAAACGACCTTGTTTACCCTTTAACATACTAGATAAAGATTTAAGAGGTCTATTACCAGCTGCTGTAATACTTCTACCACGTCTTCCATTATCAAATAATGAATCCACAGCTTCTTGAAGCATACGTTTTTCATTTTGAACGATAATAGTAGGAGCTCCAAGTTCTAATAATTTTCTTAAACGATTATTACGATTAATAATACGACGATATAAATCA
>CAOJKG010000010.1 GCA_948437815.1 uncultured Mycoplasmatota bacterium | reverse complement strand
CAAGAATTAATGCAGCTTGCCGTATGAATGATATTAGTTATTCTAAATTTATGAACGGTCTTGCAAAAGCAGGAATTGAAATTAATCGTAAGATGTTAAGTGAAATGGCTATTGAGAATCCAACTGCATTTGCTAAATTGGTTGAAGCTAGTAAAAATGCATTAAATGGTAAAAGCGTTAAAAAAGCTGAAAAAGTTGTAGAAAAGACTGAGACTAAGAAAGAAGTTAAAAGGGAAGAAAAAACTACTGATTATAGTGAAATGACTTTAACAGAACTTAAGGCTATAGCTAAAGAACAAGGAGTTAAAGGCTATTCTACAATGAAGAAAGACGAATTACTTGCAAATATTAAATAAGGCTTAAATTTAAGTCTTATTTTTTTATAATTTTCTATTTCTTGCTTGAGGATTTTGGCTTAGGTATATACTCTGATAATATTCTTCAAGTGTTGTTTCAACACCAAAACTATTTATTCTAATATTGTTCTTTCTTAATCTTCTAAAGTGTTCAATTTTAGCCTGAATAATGTCATTGTACCAAGAAATATTTATACTATTTAAGAACTGATATAGCATAATTAGGGCGTTTAAGTTAGCATCACTTTCATATGAAAGATTATTATAATTAATATTTCTGTAATTACTGAGAGTTCCAGATAAAAATTCATCCATTTTAAACATTTCTCTAAAATGAGCAGGAGTAATGTCTTCTCTATCTTGGATTGTGTGCCAGAATTCATGAAAAAATACAAATAGATTTTTTAAAATTTTATCACAAGTTATAAATTTAGTATTAAAAAATATAAATGTATTTCCATATTTTTCTTTAGCAGTTGCATTTATAGTTACTTTTTTATTATTGATTGTCAAATCTGGTATTACTTTTGTGAAAGCATAGAAATTTTCACCGCTCTTTTGCTTAAAAAAATCTATAAAAGCAAAGAATATAATGGAATACAATTGATCGTTAACTATTAATCTTTTACTTATAATTTTATAAATTATAAAGTTTAAGATTTCTTCTGTTCTTTTTGGAGATATTTTTATTATTGCTAATAATTCTTCTACTTGTTCTTCAGTTATGTCTTCATTATTATTAATTATATTTTGATATTGTAATATTGATTCGTTAACGGTTCTTTGGAATTCAATATCTTCCTCAATTTCTTTTATATAATTAAAAAAGCATGTAGGAAGCTCATTTCCTACATGCTCTTTGATTAGCTTAACTAATGGATTGGTGTACCAATAAAGAGGGTGTTTTAAAATGTATAGCTTCAGTAAATTAATATAAAAATCAATATCATTTTGTTTAACTGCAAAAAGTTTTTCAAGACATTTGCTTGAAAATTGTTTTATTTGGCATTTTAAAGATTCCTCACTAATGAAGCTTAAATCATTTGGGAAAATTGTAACATTAATTGTTTGCATAAAAATGCCTCCTTAAAAAAATATGTTTTCAATTTAACATAAAAAAAACTAGTTGTCAAGTTTTTGATTATTACATTCATATTAATGAATTGTTAATGCTTTTTTTTTATCATTTTTAATGATATAATTTTATATAGGTGATTAATTATGAAAATATATTTAGTAGCGGGTAGATCTGGCTCTGGTAAAGGAGAGATTGCTAAGATTATTAAAGAACATTATCTTAGCCTAAAAAAGAAACCGATAATTACGGAATATAGTAAATATTTGAAATTATATGCGAATGAAATATTAGGTTGGAATGGTGAGGAGCCAAAGCCTAGAAAATTTTTACAAGAATTAGGTGTAACAATTAAAGAAAATATGGATATGCCTAAAATGCTTGTTAATAGAATGATTGAAGATATAAAAGTTTATTCTTTATATTATGATGTAGTAATAATTAGTGATGTAAGATTTCCAGATGAAATTGAAGAAATGAAAAAGACTTTTAAAAATGTATATTCTATTTATGTAGTGAATCAATTTGCTAAAAGTGAGCTAAGTTTAAAAGAGCAAACACATGTTACTGAAACCGCTTTAGAAAATTATGGGAATTTTGATATTACCATCACTAATGATAATATAAATGTTTTGGATAATAGAGTTATTGAGTTTATAGAAAGAGTTGAGAATTAATGAATTTAAAAGATAAATTTATAGATTATTTTAAAAGTAATGGACATATACAAATTCCTAGTGCTCCTTTAATTCCTGAAAATGATCCTTCTGTTTTATTTAATACAGCAGGAATGCAACCGTTGATTCCTTACTTACTTGGTAAAAAACACCCTGAAGGAACAAGACTTTGTGATTATCAAAAATGTGTTAGATTAACTGATTTAGAGGAAATTGGAGATAAGACACATCATACTTTTTTTGAAATGCTTGGGAATTGGAGTTTAGGAGATTATTTTAAAAAAGAAAGTATTGAATATAGTTTTGAATTTTTAACTAAAGTCTTGAATATACCTATTAATAGGCTTGCAGTAACTGTTTTTGAAGGGAATGATGATATTCCACGTGATGAAGTAGCTGCTTCTGTGTGGAGAAGTTTGGGAATACCAGAAGAACGAATTGCTTACTTAGGTTTGGAAGATAATTTTTGGATTGCAGGCGATACTGGTCCTTGTGGTGGAGATACTGAAATATTCTATTTTAGAAGTGATGAAGATATACCAAAAGTTTTTGATCCTAAAGATGATCGTTGGGTGGAAATTTGGAATAATGTCTTCATGGAATATCGTAAAAATGCTGATGGCACTATTGAAGAACTCGAACAAAAAAATGTTGATACAGGCATGGGCTTAGAACGTGTTGTTGCTGTATTAGAAAATGTTGATGATAATTATAAAACTTCTATTTGGAAAGAAATAATAGAAGCAATAGAAAGTGTTAGTAAAAAGACTTATAATGAAAATGAAGTTAGCATGCGTATAATTGCTGATCATATTAGAACTGCTGTATTTATTAGTGCAGACTATGCTGGAATAAAACCTAGTAATACAGATCAAGGTTATATTTTGCGGAGACTTATTAGAAGAGCTATTAGACATGGCAAAAAATTAGGAATAGATACTAATACAAACTGGATGCTTCCTATAGCTTTAGAAGTAATAGCTAAATATGAAAATTATTATTCTGAAATTAAAGACAATAAGGAAATAGTTTTAGAGGTATTGAAAAATGAAAGTATTAAGTTTAATCGTACTTTGGAAAAAGGATTAAAAGAATTTGACAAATTAATTAGTCATATAGATAATTCTATTATTGATAAAGAAAGTGCTTTTAGATTATATGATACTTATGGTTTTCCTATAGAACTTACAGAAGAAATGGCTCAAGAAAAAGGTTTAAAAGTTGATATTCAGGGCTTTTATGAAAAGTTTAAGGCTCACCAAGATTTATCTCGTACAGCTAGTGCTGGTAAATTTAAGGGTGGTTTAGCTAGTAGTGGAGAAATGGAAACAAAATATCATACAGCTACACATTTACTTAATGCTGCTTTAAAAGTTGTAGTTGATAAAAATGTTCATCAAAAAGGTAGTAATATTACTGAGGAAAGAATGCGTTTTGATTTTTCTTGTGATCATAAACTTACTGATGAGGAGAAAAAACAAGTTGAAGAACTAGTTAATAAATGGATACAAGAAGATTTACCGGTTACAATGGAAACAATGAATAAGAATGATGCTGTTAATAGTGGAGCAGAAGCGATGTTTATAGAAAAATATGCTGATATTGTTAATGTTTATAGTATTGGTGAGGTATCAAAAGAAATATGCGGAGGCCCTCATGTAGAGCATACTGGAGTACTGGGAGTTTTTAGAATTAAAAAGGAAGAAGCTAGTAGTGCTGGTGTTAGAAGAATTAAGGCAGTTTTAGAATAAAAAATAATAAAATGGAGATTAATAATCTTTATTTTTTTTGATAAATATGATATTATGTTTATAGTGTAAAAGGGTGTGATACTTATGACAATATTAAATATTGGAAAAGCTAGCTATGATATAACTTGTCCAGTAGATGAATATCCGATAGAAGGAACTAAGTATTTATTAAACGAAAAAGTTGAATCTGGAGGAGGAACAGCAGCTAATGTTGCTTATCTTTTAGGAAAATGGGGAGAAACTTCTTATTTTGCTGGCGTTATTGGTTCTGATGATTATGGAACAAAATTAAAAAAAGAGTTGGAACAAGTAATGGTAAAAACAGAACTTATTGAAGTTTCTTATGAAGTTGGAACGCCTGTATCAGTTGTTTTAGTGAATAAAAAAAATGGCTCTAGAACAAGATTTGATATAGTGAGCAATACGCAACCTAATTTAAAGAAGTATGATTATTCTATTAATCCTGATGTAATATTTTCAGATGGGAAAGAATATAGCGCAACAATAAATGCTTTAAATAAGTTTCCAAGAGCGATAAGTATTGTTGATGCAGGGAGAGTTAATCGGGACTTGTTAGAACTTTGTAAGTTTGTTAAATATATAGTTTGCTCTAAGGGGTTTGCAGAATCAGTTAGTGGTCTTAAAATTGATTATAATAATTCGGCTAGTTTAGTAAATGTTTATAAAAAATTGAAGCAGAAATATCCTAATAATGAAATTATAGTGACTTTGGAAAATATGGGAGCTATGTATATAGTTAATGGAGAAATAAGAGTTATGCCTGGAATAAAAACACAAGTTGTTGACCCTAGTGGTGCTGGAGATATTTTCCATGGAGCTTTTGCTTACTGTATGGCTAATGGTTTTGATATGGAAAAAGCTATAACTTATTCAAATATAGCTGCAGGTTTATCACTTAATAAAATGGGAGGCAGTCCTTCTATTCCAATGCTTAAAGAAGTTATAAGCTATTATAATCAGAAATTTAAAAAGGAAGTTGTTATTGAAGAGGCTCCTAAAGTAGAAGAGGTTAAAGAGGAAGATAAACTACCTGATATTCCTGATGCTGCAACTTTTAAAGTTATTGATCCAAAAGATTTAGAAGCTATTCCAACTTTTTCAATAGGTGGAGCTAGTATTCCAGCTGTAGGAGTTCAAAATGTATCGATTGCTTCAAATAATGAAAGCATTGGCTCTTCTATACCAATAGTTACTCCAAATAACGATCAAAATGTTCAGCAGTAAGTCACCAACTTTAAACTTACATGGTGAAACTAGAGATACTTCGGTTTTTCTAATTCAAGATTTTATTCAGGATAACATTAAATTAGGAATAAAGTATGTAGGAATTATCCATGGTAGAAGTTCTGATATTTTAAAAAATAAAGTTCATGAAGTATTAAAATCTAATAAATATGTTGATTCTTATAAGGTAGATATTTTTAATCCAGGAGTTACTATTATAAAATTAAAAATAAGTCAATAGTTTTTTGGAAAAACAATGTTTTTTAACGCAAATTTGACAAATGTGTTAAAATATGCTATAATGTATTCGTAATTGAAATAGGGGGTTTTGATTATGAAGGGTTATGTTTTAGATTATATTAATGAAAATGAGTTTAAGAAATTAGAGAGAGCTTTAAAAAAGTATAATATGTTAGCTTTTAAAAAATTAAATTTTGATTATTATCCTGCTCTTAGAAATGGTAATTTTGTTGGGGAACTTATTAGTACTAATAAAAAAGATGGCACTAGTAAATATGAACTTAAGTTACCTAGTGATAAGATGTTTGCAGCTGTTCATGGAGAAGTAAAATTATTTTATACAGTTTATAAAAAAGAAGGAACTGTTATGTTAGAGACTATTACACCAACAGAAATATTACTTGAAGGTCATATGAGTGAACTTACAACATATAAAGGTATAATGATATCAAAAGCTAATGCTTCTAAAGATAAATTTAAAATTGATTTATTAAATATGTTACAAGGTAATAAGTAACATATTTTTGTTTGACTTTATAATATTTAGAGGGTATAATTTAGATATTCATTAGAATGCTATTGATAGGAGATTTCTAATAATGAATTTATATTATACAGTAAATAAGAATATTGCTATAGCGAAGCATATGAACAGTGATATATTTAACTTAATCTCTACACAATTTGGAGGAGTATTTAAAGCAGCTTCTTTTATTTTGAAAAGGATTTTTAAAATTAATACTTTTGATATTGATCTTATTTCAAAAAATGGATATTACAATTTAATTACTGAAGCAACATTTTTAATAAAAACTTCAGTTGGTACATTTAATTTGATTTTAGAAGGAGATAAGTTTAGACTATTTAATGATGAAGTGTCTTTACAATTTGCTTTACAATCTTTTTATCCTCAAGATGAGCTTGCTTTAGTTGAATGCATTATTATTTTTAAAAATAGAATATTTGTGGAACGTTTTTCTAATCATAATATGGAGTTGGAAATTCATTTTAAGGATACAGGCAAAGTGTTTTATTTAAGTCTTCCTATGGAGTGTCCTTTTATTTTAGAACAAGAATATATGTGTTTGTTTAATAAAAGTATGGATATCAAAGATATTATTAAATTTTATCGAAGAAATTTTATAAAATATCAAAGTTCATTTGATAGAAGCGAGTGTAGAACTGTAATTAGTATTTGGCAAAAAGTATCTGATTTTGAAGATTATAGCAAAAAAGGGGTTAAACTTGATGAAGTAGCTTTATTAAATGGTTTAGTTTGCAGTTATCAGTTGGGTAGTATTAATCAAGAAAGTGATGGAAAACCTGTAGTTGTAGTGTTAAAGGATGGAGTTTATACAATAACAGGATTTAATAGTGAAAATAATGCTAATGTTGATGTAAATCAAGCTATTTTATTGTTAGAAAAGAAAAAGCAAGAATTAAAGTAGAATTCTTGTTTTATTTTTGAGTTTTAAATTAAGCGATAATATGGTAAAATAGAGGAGGTGAAGAATTATGCTTGAAATTAAAAATTTAGTTGTTAAAGCTCAAGAAAAAGAAATTTTAAATGACTTTAATTTAAATATAGATAATGGTGAAATTATGGTTTTAATGGGACCTAATGGAACTGGTAAAAGCACAATATGTAAAGCTTTAATGCATCATCCAGATTATGAAATAATAAGTGGCGTAATAAAGAATAATGGCAAACTTTTAAATGATTTAACTCCTACAGAAATAGGAAGATTAGGCTTTTTTTTGCTAGGACAGAATCCTACAGAAATTGAGGGTATTACTAATGCAGAGTTACTTAGAAGTATTATTGGTGAAATAAACGGAAAAAAGGTAGATGTGTTTGCATTCCAAAAAAAGTTAACAGAAGTATGTAAATTAGTTGGACTTCCAAAAGAATTTATGCATCGCGATATTAATTTTAATATGAGTGGTGGAGAAAAAAAGAAAAATGAATTGTTACATTTATTTATGTTAGAGCCAAAATTTATTATTTTAGATGAAATTGATTCTGGTCTAGATGTTGATGCCTTGAAAGTGGTAGGTGAACTTTTAAAAAAATATTATGATATGTATCAGCCTACTATGCTTATTGTTACCCATCATGCTGATATTTTAAAATATTTTGAAGATTATAAAGTTTCGATTATAAATGATGGTAAAATTATTAAAACTGGAAGCAAAGATCTTGTTAGTTTAATAGAAAAACATGGTTTTAGGTCAAATGCTATTGCAGGTAGTGAAAATCATGAATAGACTATTAGTGGTAGAGGATAAAAAAATAACTTCTGGTGAGTACAACTTAGAATTAAATGAAAATGTAGTTATAAATATAGAAGGAAATGTTATATTACATGATATTAATAATATTAATAAAGAATTTAATATAGAATTAGAGGATAATAGCAATTTGGATTTATATCTTATCAAAAAAAGTGAATGTGATTATAATATCAGCTTTTCACTGTTAAATAATGTTAAATTAAATTTAAATATGCTTATCTTAAATAATAATAAAAATAAAGTTACAGTCAATATAAATATGTTGGGTAATAGTAGCAAAGCAATATTAGATATTAGAGGTATGAATATAGATAATGATAGTAATCTTGATATAATATGTAATGGCTATGTAAAAAAGGATACTAAGGATAATGAGCTTATTGAGAATTTAAAAGGTCTTATTAAAAATGAAAATGATACAATTAAAATTAGTCCGGTTATGAAAATAGATACCAATGAAGTTAGTGCTAATCATTTGGTTGCAATTGGTAGTTTTAATAAAGAAGAATTATTTTATTTAGAAAGTTTGGGACTTGATAAGAATAATGCTCGGAAGATGCTTACAAATAGTTTTTTAAAACATAATATGAAAAATATAGAATTAGAATTTTTAAATTTAGGAGGTGATATATTTGAATAGAGAAGATTTTCCATTATTAACACAAGATATTATTTATCTTGATAATAGTGCGACTAGTTTGAAACCTAAAAGTGTTATTGATGCAATGAATGATTATTATATAAATTATTCTGCTAATGCTCATAGAGGGGATTATGATTTATCATTTAAAGTAGATCAAGCTTATGAAAATACTAGAGAAATAGTTAAGAATTTTATTAATGCTAAATCTTTAGAAGAAATAGTATTTACTTCTGGTGCTACAGAAGGTTTAAATTGGATTGTTAAAGGATTCTTTGAAAATCTTTTAGAGGCTGGAGATGAAGTGCTAATTACAACAAGCGAGCATGCATCTAATGTTTTGCCTTGGTTTAATTTAGTGAAAAAAATAGGTATTGTTGTAAATTATATTCCGCTTGATGATAATTACTATGTAACAATGGATAATGTTAAAAAAGCTATAACTTCTAGAACTAAAGTAATATCTATAGCTGGAGTTACAAATGTTATAGGAGATGCAAGACCTATAAAAGAGATTACAAAGCATGCGCATGATAATAATATCTTTGTTGTTTTAGATGGGGCTCAAATGGTGCCTCACATGAAAACAGATGTTCAAGATTTGGATGTAGACTTTTTAGCTTTTTCGGCTCATAAAATGTGTGGGCCAACAGGAGTTGGAGTTTTATATGGTAAAAAAGAGTTGTTGGAACATTTAGAACCTATAAATTTAGGCGGTGGAATGAATGAATCTTTTGATAGTCCAGCTGAAACTTATTATAAGCCTTTACCAACAAGATTGGAAGCTGGTACTCAAAATATAGCTGGTGTTATAGGTCTCGCGGAGGCTATTAAATATATTGAAAATATTGGTTATGATAAAATTGGCGAGCAAGAACATTCTTTAAGAAAATATTTAATAGATAAGTTAATTCATATTCCATATATTGATGTTATAAATATTGAAAGTGATAGTGGAATTGTAGCATTTAATGTAGATAAAGTATTTAGTCAAGACGTTGCTTATTATCTAAATAAATATAATATTTGCGTTAGAGCAGGTAATCATTGTGCTAAAATATTGAAATCTAGTGTAGGTGTTACAAATACGGTTAGGGTTAGTTTGTATTTTTATAATACATTTGAGGAAATAGACAATTTAGTAGAACTTTTAAGTGATTATGATAAAATAGTAAAAGAGATGATATAAATGGATCAAGAAACAAAAAGAGAAATTATTATGGAAAACTATATGCATCCAACAAATAGAAAAAGAAGTGATGAAGAAGCTTATAAAAAAACAAACACAGCTAATTCTTCTTGTATAGATAATATTGACATTTATGTGAAATTTAAAGGTGATAAAATCGAAGATATTACATTTGAAGGAGAAGCTTGTGCGATATCTATATCAGCTACTTCAATTATGATTAATAATTTAATAGGCAAAACCAAAAATGAAGCGCTAAAATATATAAAAGAATTTTATAATATGACTGATGGAAATGATTTTAATGCTGAAGTTTTAAATGAAGCAATAGTATATAATGATATATATAAACAAGGCAATAGAAAAACGTGTGCAACTCTACCATTTAGAGGCATAGAGAAAGCTATTTTGGAAAGTATGAAGTAACTTTCTCTTTTTATTTATTTTAAAGAATGCTAAAATACTTGTTTAAATAATTAAATTGTGATATATTATAAGTGCAAAGCTTAAAAGAGATAAGTATTATAAAATTTTTTTACAGAGAGTTTATGGTTGGTGAAAATAAACTAAAAATATATAAGAAATCTACTCTTTAGTGGAACTAATTATTCCCGTTTCATTCGCGTTAAGAATTAGAGTAATATAAAGGATGGTACCGCAGAATTTGCTCCTTGCAAGTTTTGTGGTTTTATTTTTAGGAGGAATTATATGGATAGTTATCTAAATGTAGCTAAAATTATTCATTTACAAGGATTAGATGAGTTAGCAAAAGCTAATATGCTAACTTTAATAGTTTTTAAGGATAAAAAAGATAAGGCTGGATATCCTTATATAAGACATTTAAATAATGTCTCGGAAAGTTTTAAGGAAGATAAAGGAAAATGTGTGGCTTTACTTCATGATATTATTGAAGATACAAGTTTTACTTTTGATGATTTAATTGCTTTGGGTTTTAGCAAAGATATAGTTGATACATTACAGCTTTTAACTAATGATTTAGGAGATTATGATAAATATATTGATAGATTAATTAAAAGTGATAATATACTTGCTAAAAAAGTAAAAATAGCTGATTTGCTTGATAATATGAATTTGAATAGATTTGAAGAATTAGATAAAACTAATTTTGATAGAATTAGAAATAAATATATTAAAGCTTATATAAAATTAATTGAAGATTTAGAAAGAAGGATTTTAAAATGATAGATATTAAATTAATTAGAGAAAACAAAGAATTAGTAAAGGAGAATATTAAAAAGAAATTTCAAGATGAGAAACTTTCTTTAGTAGATGAAGTTTATGAGCTTGATATTAAATTTAGAGAAGCAAAAGCTGAAGCAGATAATATTAGAGCTGATAAAAATAAGAAAAGTAGTGAAATAGGTTCATTAATGCGCGATAAAAAAATTGAAGAAGCAAATGCTCTTAAAGTAGAAATAGCTAATATGGATACTAAAATTGCAGAACTAGAAGTTTTAGAAGAAACTTTAAGTGAAGAAATAAAGAAGAAAATGATGGCTATTCCTCAAATTATTGATGATAGTGTACCTATAGGTAAAGATGATAATGAAAATGTTGAAATAGAAAAATTTGGAGAGCCTATTGTACCAAATTATGAAATTCCTTATCATGCTGAAATATGTGAAAAATTAAATGGTTTAGATAAAGAAAGTGCTGGTAGAACTAGTGGTAATGGTTTTTATTATTTAATGGGTGATATTGCCAGACTTCATAGTGCAATGCTTAGCTATGCAAGAGATTTTATGATTAATAAAGGTTTTATTTATTGTGTACCGCCTTTTATGATTAGAAGTGATGTTGTAACAGGAGTTATGTCTTTTGCAGAAATGGATGCGATGATGTATAAAATTGAAGGAGAAGATTTATTCTTAATTGGTACTAGTGAGCATTCTATGATAGGTAAATTTAAAGATCAAATTGTTAAGGAAACAGAACTTCCTATAACTTTAACTTCATATTCTCCTTGTTTTAGAAAAGAAGTTGGAGCGCATGGCTTAGAAGAACGCGGTCTTTATAGAGTTCATCAATTTGAAAAACAAGAAATGGTTGTTTTGTGTAAATCTGAAGAGGGAATGGATTGGTATAATAAAATGTGGAAATTTACTGTAGAATTTTTTAGAAGTTTAGATATACCAGTTCGTACTTTAGAATGTTGTAGTGGAGATCTTGCTGATTTGAAAGTTAAATCTTGTGATGTTGAAGCTTGGAGTCCTCGTCAACAAAAATATTTTGAAGTGGGATCTTGCTCAATACTTGGTGAAGCGCAAGCTAGACGTTTAGGTATTAGAGCTAAAGGTGAAAAAGGAAATTATTATGTTACAACTTTAAACAATACAGTTTTGGCAACACCTCGTGGTTTAATAGCTTTCTTAGAGAACAATTATCAAGAAGATGGTAGTGTTTTGATACCAGAAGCTCTAAGACCTTACATGGGAGGATTAGAAAAAATTTTACCAAAGAAAAACTAAAAGTTTTCTTTTTTTCTTTATTAAGGTATAATTTAAATAGGTGAAAAAAATGGAAGTAATATTAGGTGGGAAACAAATCAATGTAATAGTAAATCATAAAAAAATAAAAAATATTTATTTTCGTTTTGATGATTTAGGAAATTTATGTGTAAATGCTAATAAATGGATAACTAATAAAGAAATATTAAAATTAATAGAAAAAAATTATAATTCTTTAGAAAAAATGTTGAATAAAGTAGAAAAGAAAAGAGAAAGAGCTAATGAATTTAGATATTTAGGTAATTCATATGAATTGATTTATGATGATATGGCAAATGAAGTAGAATTTAATGATGGTAAAATTATAGCTAAAAATGAAGAAATGATAAATAAATTTTTAAAATTAAAAATAAAAGAAATATTTGTTGATGAAGTAAATAAAATGAAGAATATTATTGCTACGCCTGAATTTACTTTAAAGTTTAGAAAAATGAAAACTAGATGGGGTGTGTGTAATTATAAATTATGCACTATAACTTTAAATACTGAATTAATAAGATATTCAAGAGATGAAATTAGATATGTTATCGTACATGAAATGTGTCATTTTTATCATCATGATCATAGCAAAAATTTTTGGAATATGGTAGAATATTATTATCCTAATTATAAAAATGCAAGAAAGGAATTAAGAGATTAATGAAAATTGAATCATTGCAAAATCCTAAAGTAAAAGAATGGATTAAATTGAAAGAAAAGAAATATCGTGATTTAAATAATTTATTTTTAATTGAAGGGGATCATTTACTTAATGAAGCTATGATAAAAGGTGTTGTGAGAGAAATTATTTCCGTAGATAAATTATTTGATTTTGAAGGAATTCCTTTTTATGAAGTTAATGATAGTATTATGAAAAAATTGTCTAATCAAGTTAGTGGAACTAATGTTATATGTGTTTGTGAAAAATTGAGAGAAAGAGAAATAAAGGGTAATGTTTGCTTACTTGATAATATTCAGGATCCAGGAAATCTAGGAACAATTATTAGAAGTGCCGTTGCTTTTAATATTGACACAATTATTGTTAGCCCTGATACCGTTGATTTATATAATGATAAAACGATTAGATCAAGTGAGGGTATGCTTTTTCATATTAATGTTATAAAACAGAATTTAGAAGATGCTATTGATGCTTTGAAAAATAAAGATTATAAAATATATGGAACTAATGTGGAAAATGGTTTAGATTTAAAAGAAACTTCGTTTCTAAATAAAGTAGCTGTTATTATAGGAAATGAAGGCAATGGCGTAAAAAAAGCTTTACAAGATAAGTGTGATAGCTTAATATATATACCAATATCTAGTACTTGTGAATCTTTAAATGCAGGTGTAGCGGCTAGTATAATATTTTATGAAATGAATTAGGTGGGATTTTATGGAAAGATTAAATTTAAGTAAAGAAGAAGTAATCTCTTGTTTAAAAGATTTTTTAGAGAATTTTTATGATTTAGAGTTTGAGTATGTTGTATTAAATAAGGATGAGAAAAAAAGATTTGTTTTTTTATCTTATTATATAATTTATCATGGAATGAGACAAAGAGTGTTTTTGCCTTTAGAAATTGGTAATTTTACAATGTTGCTAAAGTATGCAGTAGAACGAAAAAATGGATTTTTTGGTACAAATGTTGCAGTCTTACCAGGTGAAGAGTTAAAATGTAGGGTTAATTATAGATCAACTGATAATGTCTATGGTCGTAGGAGAAAACGTTAATGGATTTTGTTTATATTGGAAAAATAGTGGGGACTCATGGTATTAAAGGCGAAATTAGAATAATTAGCAATTTTGATAAAAAAGAAAAAATATTTGTTATAGATAAACCTGTATATATTGGAAATGAAAAGCTAAAAGAAATTATAAATAGTTATAGAAAACATAAAAATTATGATATGATAACATTAAAAGGTATTTATGATATAAATGAAGTTTTAAAATATAAAGGTCAAAAAGTTTATGCACTTAGAAATGATTTAGATATAGAAAATGATTATGTTTTAGACGATTTGCTTGGTATGAAAATAGTATCTAATAATATAGAATATGGAATAGTTGAAGATATCTTCGATAATAATGGAAATACATTATTAAAAATTTTATTTGATAAAAATTATTATATACCTTATAATAAAAGGTATATAAAAAGTGTTGATTTGAAAAATAAATCAATAGAAGTTGATAGTGTTAAGGATTTGATTTTATGAGATTTGATATTTTAACTCTTTTTCCCGATATTATTAATGCCTATATTAAAGAAAGTATCATTAAAAGAGCCATAGAAAAGAATATATTAGAAGTTAATGTGGTTAATATCAGAGATTTTACTCCTTATAAAAATGGACAGGTTGATGACACACCTTATGGTGGTGGAGCTGGAATGGTTTTGATGTGTGAACCAGTTGTAAGAGCGATAGAATCTGTTAGAACTGATAGCTCAAAAGTTTATCTTTTGACTCCTCAAGGAAAAAAATTTAATAATCAGCTAGCGAGTTCCATAATAAATGATACTAAACATGTAATTTTAGTATGTGGACATTATGAAGGTTTTGATGAGAGAATTTATAATTTTGTAGATGGAGAAATAAGTATTGGAGATTATGTTTTAACTGGAGGGGAACTTCCTTCTTTAGTGATAATGGATACTATATCTCGATTTATACCTGGTGTTATTTTAGAGGATTCATTTACTAATGACTCTTTTAATGATAATCTTTTAGACTATCCTAACTATACTAAACCTAGAGATTTTAGGGGCTATTTAGTACCTGATGTATTATTAAGCGGAGATCATAAGAAAATAAAGGAATATCGAACTAGTGAAAAACTTAGAATTACAAAAGAAAAAAGACCAGATTTATTAAAGTAGGTGAAATTATGAAAAGTTTTGTTATTCATGAAATAAAGAAGAAATTAAAATTGTCAGATGTTATTTCTTTAGATGGAGGATTTAAATATGTTTTAAAATCTTCTAACTTAGGTGTAAAAGAAATAATTATTTTAGATCCTCATATTATTGATCAATTAATATTAGCTAATTTTAATCGTCGCTATAAGAAGATTTTAGAATATTATATTGCAACTTTACAAAATGAAGATAATGATAGTAGTGAGGGTAATTTTATGATCTCTTTAGATGAAATAGCAAGACTTAGAAGCATCCTTATTAAAAAATATAGTTTAATAGTAAGTAGAAAAATTGAAGAAAAAATGTTAAAAAAGTTAAAAATTTTAGAAAACGAAATAAGAATGAAAGTTATTGATATTAAACTTATAAAAGAAAGGGAATGCGTGCATACTATAAGTGAACATGATATTGGAAAAAGTAGATAATTTCTACTTGAAAAAAATTATAAAATAGGTTATAATTAATGACAGCTGGTGAATTTGACTCCGTAGCTCAGCTGGATAGAGCAATCGCCTTCTAAGCGATCGGTCGCGTGTTCGAATCACGCCGGGGTCACCATTTTAGTTATAAAGTCTTTTAAGACTTTTTTCTTTTTTAAATAAATGTGTAAAGCCTTATTATAGAAATAGACTTTATTAT
Source organism: uncultured Mycoplasmatota bacterium (assembly GCA_948437815.1). Classification (GTDB taxonomy): domain Bacteria; phylum Bacillota_I; class Bacilli_A; order RF39; family UBA660; genus Caccenecus. The sequence goes on along the minus strand of CAOJKG010000010.1, from coordinate 3,849 downwards.
TAGATAATGATATAATAATTTATATAATAAAGGAGGCTAATTATGAAAAAAGAAGAATGCAATACTGGAAAGTGTAATAATAGTAAGAAAAAGAAATTTGCTATAGGAGCTGCTATTGCTGGGGCTGCGACTTTAATTGGAGTAGGAGCTATTATCAAGAATAAAAAAGCTAAAAAAGATAAACAAGCAAAATAATGCTTGTTTTAATTTTCTTTAAATGTACTAATAACTTTTCCATCAACTAAGAAGTTTACTTCTTCTACATGTAGTGAATCTTTTAAAGATAATGAAATAGAATATTTTACTTCTTCTAATATATTGTTATTATTAAAATCAGAGAATATTTCGTTGTTGAAAGTTAAGTTAATAGCGTTTTCTAAAGTTTCGTAATTTAATAGTTTTACTGAAGATGCTAAATAACTTAAAAGATTTGTTTCATAAGTGGGGGAACTTTTTAGTTCTTCAATGATTATTTCAATTTTATTATTTTGATTATTATCTATTTTAGTAACAGGGATATAGTATACTAAATCTTCTTCTTTCCCAATATAATAAATTGTTGTTTTAGATATATTTTTGATATTTGTTAAATCATATATTTTATTTATACCAAAATCTCTTGTTAATGTGTTTGGTAGTTTTATATTTGTTTGTGGTAAGAATTCTAGTTTTTTTTCTTCAATAAAAATCATTATCTCTTTGATATTTTTATTTTCAGTTAATGTGTAAATTATACTTTCGATAAGCTTTTCTTCTTGATCCTTGTTAACATTTAGAAATTCTTTCGAAAAATTAATTTTTAATAGGTTATTTTCTAATGATAAAGATAAAATTTTAGTATTTTTAGGAATTATAGGATTAAAATTTTTAGGTAAATTTTCATTGTTTTCACTATCTATTGTTAAACTTGAAATGAGATATTTGATTTGATTTATTTCATCTTTATCGCTAGATACTATAGAGGTTCTGATAAGATAATTTTCTTTGTTTAATAAATAAACAGGAGTTGTATTAATATCTATATAATTAGTGTTTTGCTTGATATTGTATAAAGTGTTATTGTTAGGAAAAAAATATAAAATACTTGCAATTATTAAAGCTAGAGTAGCAGTTAGTATTCTTCTTAATGCACTTTTTTTAAGCATAATATCACCTTAATAAATTAATATGTTTAAAAAAAATATTTTAGAATTAAAAAATCTCCATTTGGAGATTTATTTAAAACGAAATTTCACCTAACTTTAATAATTCTACTACGGCATTAGCACGTCCTTTTACTTCTAATTTTTGCATAGTATTCGATATGTGATTTCGTACAGTTTTTTCACTTATTTTTATTTTTTTTGATATTTCTTTTGTAGATAAGCCTTGAACTAAAAGTGTGAATATTTCATGTTCTCTTTTGGTTAAAATGCTTCTTTTCACGTGTATCTTTCCTTTCTGTTTTAATACCATTCTAATGTATTTTATGAGATACACATGATTTTTGTTAAATTTTAACTACCAAATTTAACTGTTATGTATTTAGTTTCATTAAAAAGTTCTTGGACACTTCTAATGATATTATTAGCTAATTTAGTATCATGCTTAGAAGATGCAATGGTTATTTTAATGTTATTTTCTTCAATACTTACAAATGAATCTAATTTATAAGTGTCTTTTATTTTCTTTACTATTGTTTCTTTTGTACTTTCTTTTTTGTTTATTTCTTGTAATTCGTCATAAGCGTGATTTTTTTCTTCTAAACTAGAACTATTATTTAATAATACGTTTTGTAATTCTTCAATTTTTGATACTAATGCTTCTTCATCTGCTACTTTTAAAGCAACTAAAGTCTCGTTTTCACTTATGACAACTTCAGTGCCATTATTATTTGTATTGTTTACATTTAATGTTGATAGCGTATCCTCAGACATAGTTAAATAATAAATACTTAATACCATGATAAGAGAAAACAGGGTTATAAACCAAAGATTTTGTTTGTTTATCATTAAATTTATCCTCTTCTTTCTAATTAATAATATGATGTCATTAAATTAAATATGTTAAAATTGTAGTTATTTAAGATACTTTTTGATATAATTAAATAGAGGTATATTATGGAAATTTTAGTTTATGGTTTTTTAATTTTTTTCTTTTCTTCGTTTGTAGGCTATTTTTTGGAAGTCTTTTGGGTGTTTTTAGGCTCAAAAAGGTTAGTTAATAGAGGTTTTTTGTGTGGGCCTATAATTCCTATATATGGAGTGGGAGCTATTCTTATTTTGGTTTGCCTCTTTAGATATTATAGTGATCCAATAGTGGTATTTGTATTTGGTTTAATTATTACTAGTGCCTTGGAATATTTTGTATCGTTTTTAATGGAAAAAGTATTTCATAACAAATGGTGGGATTATAGTAGCATTCCTTATAATTTGAATGGTAGAATATGTCTTAGAAACTCTTTTGCTTTTGGCGTTATGTCTTTAGTTGTTGTTTATTTAGTAGCGCCATTATTTGCAATGCTGTTTGGCTTACTTAGTTTTAAAACTTGGTCTATAATTGCAATTGTTTTATTTGTTTTAGTAATGCTTGATACAATTTATTCTATTTATGTTGCTTATAATTTACGTAATAGAATTATTATTGTTGAAGAACTTAAGAATGAAAAAATTTCAAAGATTCCAATGATTTTTGATAAAAAATTAAAAGAATTAACGGAAGGTATTAAAGGTTTTCCTAATCGTTTATTAAAAGCATTTCCGGATTTAGAAAAACAGTATCATAATAGTTTTGAAAAAATGAAACAATATAGATTACAAGAGAAAGAAAAAAGAAAAGCTTTTAAAGAAAAATTAAAGAATAAATATAAGAAATAAGAATGTTTTGATTTTTAAAGATAAAAGTTTGGGCTTTTATCTTTTTCTGTTTTACGATATAATATAAGAGGTGTTTTTATGAATGCAAAAAATATAAGAAATTTTTCAATTATAGCGCATATTGATCATGGTAAGAGTACTCTGGCTGATCGTATTTTGGAATGCACTAATGCTCTTGAGGCGAGAGAAATGAAAGCTCAAACTTTAGACAGTATGGATCTTGAAAGAGAAAGAGGTATTACCATAAAACTTAATGCAGTAGAACTTCATACTAAGTATAATGGTGAAGAATATGTTCTTAATTTGATAGATACGCCGGGGCATGTCGATTTTTCATACGAAGTATCACGAAGCTTGGCTGCTTGTGATGGCGCTATTCTTGTTGTAGATGCAGCTCAAGGGATAGAAGCTCAAACTATTGCGAATTTATATTTAGCAATGAATAATGATTTAACTATTATTCCGGTTATAAATAAAATTGATTTGCCTAATGCTAATGTGCCTAAAGTAACAGAAGAACTTAAACGCGTGTTTGGTTTTAAAGAAGAAGAAATAATTTTGTGTAGTGGAAAAACTGGAGAAGGGGTTCCTAAACTTATTGAAGAAATAATAAAAAGAGTTCCAGCACCTGTTATTCCAGATACTGATGTGACAAGAGCTTTAATTTTTGATAGTAGATATGATGCTTATAAAGGTATTGTTGCTTTAATTAAATTAGAAAGTGGAAAAATTAAACTTAAAGATAGTATTAGAATGATGGCTTCAAATTCAGATTTTGAAGTAGTGGAACTTGGAGTTAGTACACCTAAAGAAGTGAAAAAAGATGTATTATGCGCTGGAGAAGTCGGTTATTTATGTGCTAGTATTAAAGATATATCTAAAGTTCAAGTTGGTGATACAATTACTTTAAGTAATAATCCAGCCAAAGAACCTATTAAAGGATATCAACCAATGAAACCAATGGTTTATTCTGGTTTATTTCCAGTTGAACCTA
>CAOJKG010000009.1 GCA_948437815.1 uncultured Mycoplasmatota bacterium | reverse complement strand
AAATGAGTTAATTGACAATTTTATAAATTGTTGCACTTGATTTGACAAATTATCTTTCAAAAAAACATTAAGATTTTTTTCTCTTAATGCTTTTCTTCTTCGTATTTTTCTTTCCCTTAGTGTTTGTTGATTTTTTCTTATTACTATTAATTTTCTTTTTCTTAGTGTTGTTTTTATTACTTTTTTTAGTATTATTATTTTTTTGTTTAATATTAGTATTTTTAGAATTAGATTTATGACTATTTCCTTTATTTGTGTTATTTTTAGTTTTAGAAGAGCCACTATTAGTAGTAGTAATCGTCTCTTTTTCTTTATTAACTTTATCTTTATTATCATTTGATAATTTTGTTTTGCTGTTATCTTTCGCTACTATGGTCTTATCACTAGAGGTAGCATCTTTTTTAATTTTTGTTTCAGATTCTGTTTTTTCTACTAATGAAATATCTGTTTTCTTTTCTTTATCTTCTTTAGTAATATTAACAATAATTTCTGATAATACTTTTTCTTCTACTTTTTTCTTTTCCAAAACTTCTTTATTATCAGCTTTATTAATTTGTTCAATTACATTTTCTAATGCTGATTTTTGCTTTTCTAAAGTTTCTCCAGTATTGTACTTAGATGTGTTTACATGTACTTTATCACTTAAAACTGTAGTTTTTAATTTCTTAGTTTCAGTTGTAATATTATTATTAATCTTTGTGGTTTCTAGTTTAATACTGTTTTTATCCTCTTCAATTTTGATTTTAGGTGGAACTTTTTTCATAAATAATTTTTGAATGATTGCTATTTCACTTAATTTATGACGTGGTGAAACAGGAATATTTTCTTTAATTGGCTTACTTTTAACTTTTGCTTCTTTTTGTTTATCGTGAGTAAGCTTAGGCTTTTTATTTTTGTCTTTTTTAGATTTGATAGGTTTTATTTCTTCTTGTGGTATTTGAATCGTTTGCTCTATTATTGGTAAAACTGGTTTTAAATTTTTAACTTGTACATTTTTTATTAGTTTTTTTATACCAATTATAATAAAGGAAATAATTATGCAAGCTAGAGTTATAAAATATGCTCCTATTATTGCGATAAAAAATATATCAATGTTGTCAAATCTTTCCATTATACCACTCCTACTTATATTTTATTTTATTTTTGGATTATACATTACCACTTCTAACTTATTATTATTCTTTACTAAATTTAAAGTACCTTCTTTATCATATCCTAATTCTTTTTTATACGTAAAATGCATTGTTACCTTATAGCTTTCAATAGTTTCTTTGTTTATTTCAATTTCTTCTTCTTTGAAATCAACTATTTCCACTTTTGTTATTTCTGGTAACTCTTGAACTCTATCCATATATGTATTATCATATATATCACTATAAATTGTATCCATTGCTTTATTCTTAAACATTTCTTGTTTGTCATTTAATATATATTCTAAACTTCCGACGTCATACTTATTTATTTTATTACTTAATGTGTAAAAGTCAATAATAAATAATTTCGAAAGTATTTTTGCATATTCTTCTTCATTTATTTCTTCAGCATTCAAAACACTTTCTAATTCTTTGAACGTTTCTTTCATATACTTTGTATCACGATCATCTAATGTATAGCCATATTTTTCTATATTTGATATTATTTTAGTTTCAATTTTTGGTTTTGATTCTTTATCTTTCTTTAAAAATAATTTTGATAAACCAACTATACTTACTAAGATAATTAATATTGCTATTAATGTCATCCCTATTTTATACTTTTTTCTCATTTATCTTTTGCTCCATTCTCTTTTATATTTTTGATATTCTCTCCTTCAAGCTTAATTAAATCATGTACTACTATAGCATTGGAAACTTCTAAAATATTCTCTGTTTTTTCAATTAGTCCTGAGATATAATCACTTTTAATTTCAGCACCATCTTTGATTATTTTAGTATCGCCTTTTGAACTATTGTAATAAACTAAATTAGTTGTGAAATTTCCATTAGGATAAACTACAACATTATTATTTTTTATATTAAATATGTCATTACCTAATGCAAAATCATTTTTAATTCCAAGCATGTTTCCAAGCGTTGGCATTACATCATACATTCCCATCACATAATCAAATTTACCATTTAGCTTATTTCTTAGCTCTTTGTTCTTGGTCCATATAATTAATGGCGTGTTCTTATTTAATTCATGATCATAATAATCATATTCTTTGTATGTATGATCATTTTCGTCTTTTAATTCTCCAGTTTTATAATCATAGTTATATAAATAATTCTTTTGTGATAAACTTAATTTTGCATCATGATCTCCATATAATACAAATACTGTATTATTAAAATATTCTGAGTTATTAATATATTCTATAAATTCTCCTAATGCTGCATCTGCATAGTGGGCACTCATAATATAATTTCCTACAGCAGAGCCATATAAATAATTTGTTGTCTTTGTTTCACATATTCCACTTTCATCACAATCTCTAAAAGTTGTACTCATATCATACTCACCATATTTCTCTAAATATTTAAAAGGTGAATGATTGGATAATGTTATAACCGTTCCCATGTAATTTTTATATTCTTCTTCTATCTGCTCTAATATAGGTACTGCTTGTTTAAAAAATAATTTATCACTTATTCCTAAATTAATGCAATCTTCACTTTGCAAATCATCATTAAAGTCAAAGGCCTCTTTAAAATACCATCCAGTATATCCAAGTTTTGGATGCACATTAGACCTATTCCACATTGACATGTGGTTTCCATGCATACTGAATGTATAGTAGCCCTTTTCTTTTAATAGTTTAGGAATTGTAACATAATCTCGATCGTAATATGATGTAAATATTGTTCCACTTTGAGCTGGCATTAAACTTGTTAAAAGTGTAAATTCTGTATCACTTGAAGTTCCTGAACTTATTTGAGGGTAAAACTTGCTAAAGAACATCCCCTCATTTGCTAATTTCTTAACATTTGGGACAGCTTCAACTCCATTAAACTTTACATCCATTAGATATGTTTCCATACCTTCCATATGAACAAAAATTATGTTGTAACCCTCTAATATGTTTGTATACTGATTTTTATTTTTATATTTATCACGATCTTTACTAGTGAAGTATTCTCTAAATTTTAAAACAGCTTTATCATAGCCAAATAAGCTATTGAATTTTGGAGTTAATGTTTGAACTAAATCATTTCCTTGATACATTATGATGCCAAATCTTTCAACAACTCCGGCCCTATTCCAGCGTTTTTGAAGCTTTGAAAAATCATTGGGTGTTGCATCAATAAAGGTAATTCCTAAAGTTATTAAGCCTATAATAAAGGTGAATCCAAACATTTTCTTACTTTTTTCTACAGCACTTATATACTTATAGTAAGCAGTTTTATGTAATCTTTTGTGACATAGATAAAATAACATTGGAAAAACTATATATATGACATGCTCTATTTTCAAACGATCAAATATAGAGCCTACTACTGTCTCAGTTTGACCCGCTGTTGCTAGTTCTCCAAATGAGGCAAATGAAGTAAAAAAGGTATAATATATTGAATTTACTACTTCCATTATTGTAAATATTATTATTGTAATAAAGAAATAAATAAAGCGATTCTTAGGTTTTACTAAATAACTGAAAGAACCAATAATTACAATTAAAGCTAAATCAACAAAAAAAGTTTCAAATCTAAATAAATTTTTAGTGCCAATAGTTAAAGCCCTAATTAATACTACTCCTATTAAAGATAGTATTACATAAGCTATAAATAGTCTATTTGTAGTTATATATTCAATAATGCTTTTTCTTATTTTTCTAAGCATTAGTGTTAATTTATTAATTGGCATTTTTACCTTTTCTTTCATAAACAACCTTCTTACTAAATCAATTATATAATAAATCAAGTAAATTTGCAATTTTTCCTTGATTTTTTTTATGTTTTTTGGTAGTATTGAGATATGCAGGTGTAGTACAGCGGTTAGTATGCGACCTTGCCAAGGTTGAGACGGCAGTTCGATTCTGCTCACTTGCTCCATTAAGAGAATTACTCACACGATAGTGTGAGTTTTATATTGCAAATTTATCCTATTGATAATAGTTTAAGAATAAACAATTGATATTTTAAACAAATTTCTAAAGATATAGTTAATGTTTATATAATAAAAGTTATTATAAAAAGGTGATGTTATTTCTGAATATGACTAATCTTTAATATATGCTAAATTCTAATATCTTATATTATTAAAATCATTATTCTTTTCATGTAGCGCATGTAATTTTTTAAATTCATCTGTCTTTTCTAATTCACATACTGATTTAGCTAGATTATCATAATAAACTTGATTGTGATTATGAACAAATAGTTTTTTATTTAATGATTGTTGTTCTAGTAAGAATTTTAACTTCGGATGATTGTCTAAAACAAAATACATTTGAGGTGGCATAAAGTTAGGAATCTCATTTCTAATCTCATCTAAACTAATTGGATTATCAAACAACGTCAAAGATTTAATGGGTATTGCATTTATATCCTTGCTTAAAATGTATTCATCAACTCTTTTTAAAGTTTCTTGGTAATCCAAGTAATTATTTCTTGTCAAATCTAAGCGAAAAGTTTTACCTAATTCCATAACACCTATAACTTGTCTTGATTTTCCACTTAAATATAAATATGCTTTTGTTTCTTCATTGCAAAATCTTTTTCTATATTCGTATTTTTTAATTCCATATAATAGAGGCTTAAAGTATTCTGGTCTAAAACTTAAAAATATTTCTTTCATGTTTTGTCTCCTTATTTTATAATTTTTTAAACAGCTTAATTTTAATTATCCTAATTTATCTCCGTTTGATGCTTTTTTATCTGGAGTTATTAATATTACTCCTTCTTTACTATAAGTGCCAAGTATTAATACTTCCGATATAGTATTTGCAATTTGCCTTGAAGGTAAATTTACGATTGCTAAAACTTGCTTATCTATTAAATCATTTGGTTTATAAATTTCTGTTATTTGAGCTGAGGATTTTTTTATCCCCAACTCGCCTAAATCAACCTCTAATTTATAAGCAGGCTTTTTAGCTTTTGTATTAATTTCAGCTTTAATTATTGTTCCCACTCTTATATCTAATTTTTGAAAATCTTCTATTGTTATCATACTGTCTCCTTTCATTATTTAATCATATCTTTTATAAATTTGATAGTACTTTATTTTCTTTTACTATTTTTTTAAGCTTTGGATTTATTTTTCTTAAATCTTTTTTTATTTGCTTAAACTCTTCTTTAGTCTGATATTTTTTATTGTCTATACAATATATTAAATATCTACTAGCTGCTACTGTAAATAATACTTTTGCTAAATCTCCATCTATGCCTTTAAAATTATTTTTCCATTCTTCATAAGCTAAATATGCATTAATATACCAATAATGAGTATTAGACTCTTCATCATAAATACTTTCTATTAAATCCATTTCCTCCTTTCGATCACATATAAAATAAATTTCTACATTATCTGTTTCTTTCATACAATTGTTCCTTTCTATGTTTTAATAATACACTATAAACATTTGTATGTCAAAATGCAGATTTTTTAGAATCTGCTTAGGAGAAATTATAAAATCTGCTTAGACAATTTTTAAATATTTGTTGAAAAAATGTTCTATTTTAAACTAAAAGGATAAAATCTGTAATTTTTTAAAAATTTTATATTATATTTTAGAGGCTGTTTTTTGTTTTCTTATATCAAAAATATATACATTTAATAAACTTCTTAGGTGTTCAGTATAAACATATTTTCTTATATATTCATTAACATTTTTGTTTTCTTCATCTGTAAATACAAGGAATATAAAGAAAACATTATCATAGTTATTAGAATATTTTTCAAAAGTATCTAAATATTTATTATTTAAATTATTGGAATCAACTATGGTAAAATAAATTGAAACTTTTGTTTCTTCTAATCTTAATTTATAGAAGTCCACTTCTATGCGATTTTTAAAAACTCTAAAATCCCACGCTATATCTATTGGCTGATTGTGAAAATAAGATAAAATTATATTATTAAGTGTAATCTGTATTCTTTTTAAATCGGCTGGTTTTGATCTTTCCCAAAATAATTTATAGTAACCTTTATTTTTAATTTCATCAAATAAAAATGTTAATAAATCGCTGATCTCTCCTGATAGAGTAAAGTTCCCTGTAGGATATTTTTCTCTAATATCTTTTGGTAGTATATCATAATAATAATCTAAATTAACTCCCATATGCTTTGTTAAACTATCGTCTCCTATACTGCTAGTATTTATAAAATATTCGATATATTCAAAGTCCATATCTTCAAATAAACTATCATAATATTCAAATGGATCATAGTAAAATTTTTTTAACTCTTTTTTAGATAACTCTTTATATTCTTCATACTCTTCATTTACTATTTTATCAATCATTTCTTTCGCTGTTTTATCAAAATACTTGTTGTTATAACTCTTTAAACTTTTTTTCTTATCGTTCATTTTATCAATAATAGCACATAGTACTACCTCATGAAAAGCATCGAGTTCATAATATACCTTATTATTTGTATAATGATATATATCATTTAATACACTTAAACTTTTTTCCTTTTGTTCTTTATATAAATAATTAGGGATATATGATTTTAAAAAACTTTCTCCAACTTCTTTTTCATTTAATCTTTCTATCTTCATAAATCTATGAATAATATAATTATAAAACTCAATGCTATTAGAGTTAAATATTAACATCTTTGCTCACTTCACTTTCTAATAAATTATCAAAATATAACTTTAATTTATCATATATTATTCGATCTACATTTTTAAATGGGTTGTTTTTATTATATTTTGTTTCATTTACTAAGTACATGAAAAAACTATCTGCAAAAAGAGTTTGAGCATCTATTGAACTAGTATTTAATCCGTTAGTATATGGACGCATAGCTGTTATAAATTTTTGTAAAATGTCTTGATAATCTTTATTTAAAGACCATAATAAAATTAAACCTATATTATATATAAAAGTATATATTGGATACCCTGAATTTGTAGGTGAATCTTCTTTCATGTAAGTACAAACTATTTTATATTCATTACAATTTATGGAAGGTATAACACATGTATTATATTCTTTGCTCTCTTCATTAATTATGTATATATTTAGTTTTATCTTTCTTAAAAGATTATATATATAATTATTTTTCTTTTTTATTAGCTTAAATATTTCTATTATTTCTTCTTTAGTTATACGTTCAGGATTACAAGGGTGTTTTAATGTTTCTATATAATTTATTAAATTTTTAATATCTTTATTAAAATCTTTTTCATTTTTGATACTAGACATAATGTCTAAAACAATTTTTCTTAAAGAGTCTTCTTTATATATATTATAAAAACTATCTTCATCTAAAAAGCTTAGTCTATAGTCTTTATTATCTGAGGCTAGTTTATGAAGTTTTTCTATATATTCAAGTTTATATTCATAATTGTGTATTTTTTCAAAATTATTTTTTAGTGTTTTTAAATATAATAATATTTCATTATGGTTAGATAAAGCATTTATCTTATAAATTATTTTAAAATAGTTATTAAGATTCTTATCAATTTTTTTATAGGTAGATTCATTATGATTAATCATTACTGTTTTATTAATTCTTAAGTCTAATATTAATATTTCAATATATTCATGATATTCTTCTGTATCTTCACGACTTTTTATTAAATTTCTAGCTTTTTCCATATCTTTATCATTAAAAACTAATACTATATAATAAGCTTTTTTACAATGTGATGCTTTCATATATTTTATTAATTGACTTTCATATCCTTGCTTTAAATAACTACTACTAGCTTTCTTTAACTCTATTATAACTATTTCTTCTGAATTTTTATAAAATTTAAAATCGATCTTACCATTGCCATACTGTGACTCACGATTAATGTCTATTTCTTCTTTATAAAAATAAGCATCTATAAAACATTGTAATGTTTCTTGAATTTCACGCTCTGATGCAGGACTTTCATTTACCCAAAAAAGATTTGCTAAGTCTCCTTTATCTATTTGCTCTTGCAATAACTTTAAGAACTCATTAATACTTTGATATAAACTATTATTTGGAACAAAATTCTTTTTAATCTTATTTGGTAATATATCTTGATATATGGTAATTAAATTAGGGTTTTCTTTTAAATATTTTTCTATTTTATTATTACTTAAATCTTTTTCAAAGTTAATTAAATATTTGTCATTAGAAAATATTTCTAAATACCACTCTTCGTTATATAGTTTTTTAAAAATTTGTTTCTTTTCTAGTTTATAACTTTTTAGTTTCTTCTCTATTTCTTTTTGATACATCTTATCATCTTTTAATGTTTCATAAATATTTGTTTCTTTTATAAAATGATATAATGCTAATTTAGAAAAACTATCTAGAATATGATAAAATTTGTCATTAGTCCAACTTAGTAAATTATTGAAAGTATTTTCACATTTTTCAAATTGCTCCCTTTTTAAATGCTTAGGCATTACTGTGTCTACTAAGTCCTCAAAACTGTTTTTGTTTTCTAGTTTAACATGCTTTAATAAATAATGAATTGTAGTATTTTTAATTTCTATATATTTACTACTAAATAATATCATATTATTCTCCTCTATAAATATAGATTTTATTTTATCATAATTGTTTATGTTTTCATACTTTAAACTAAAAAAAAACTCCTTATCGGAATTTATTCTTGTACTTCACTAACTATATACATATTTAAATCTACTTTTTTATTTGTTATTTCACTAGTGATACTATCTTCATCAACCCATACACGAACGTACTTTGTAGCTCCATTTGCTCCTGCAGCTAAATTTCCTGAATCAATTTGAAAATATGTTTTTCCACCTTCTGTAAATGTTGGTGTAATTGAACTTAATACCCTAGCAGTATTTCCTGCTGTGGAATTTCCATCTGTTGAAACTTTTATTTTACTTATATCCATTGTATTAGCAGTATTAGCATATATATATATTTTATAATTAGCTGGTAAGTTACTATCTGTATTTTTAACAGTATAACTAACAGGTGTAGATTTTAATCCTGTAGTTTGATCTACAGGTTCACTAACATTTAATGCACTAACTCCTGTTACTGTAAGTTTTAAAGTTCCTGCTGTTATAATCTGATTATCTGTATTCTTTTTAACATCAAAAAATATCGCATAGCTAACCCCAATTACTGAAATTGCTACTAATGCTACTGCTATGGCAATCACAGTTGTTTGCTTTTTGATAATATCCTTTACTTTCATTGTATATCACCGTATCATAATGATACCACAAAAAAGCGATAAAATACAAGTCTATTTTATCACTTTTTTAAAAATTATTTATTTCTTCGAAAATATAATGATATGTATTTGCTTTATCACTTGTTTTTACCTTTATATTATAGGCATCTGTAGTAGCAACAATATTTTTATCAATAAGTGTAAATACTCTATTATTATTTGCTTCTTTTCTATAAAAATCATTTAATGTGTACTTTTTATTGTTAATTAGTACTATTGTTTCAAGAGACACATTCATATTTGTTTCTAAATAAATTTTATAATTTTTATTAATGGCATAATTATTTTCTATAGTTAAAAAGTCGGTTTCATTTTCTCTTTTTTCTTGAAAATTTAATTTACAATCTTCAATTTTAATTACATTGATATCCCCAATTTTAGCAAAAGCACTCCACGCTGGTATGGATAAGCCTACTAGAACTATAATTATTGATATTTCTATAATTTTACCAAACATTAATTTATTTATTTGTTTGATTAATCTTTCTTTTTCTGGCAAGCTTATCCCCCCCAAAACTTGGGAGTTATTATAACACTCAATAATATTAATGTCAAATGTTATTTTTTTAATGTATTTTTATATTAGATTGTCAATCTTTTTTCATTTGTTTCTTTTTTAAATATCGGCCATATAATTCATATAAAGAGTAAATTAAACAAAATAATAGTACAAAAGCAATTAACATCTGCCACATCATTTTAAATGGAATTATCATTATTATAAATGATACTATAGATATAATGAAACTATTAATTAATGTTATACAAATTATTGCTTTGTCAGTATCTATCTTTTTAAAATCTAATTTAAACTTAGCTATTAAATAATCTAATTCTCCAATGTTTTTGATTTTTTTCTTTTTTCCTTTTTTGGTAACTCCTTTATTTTTAATTATTTCTAGCTTCTTTTTATTAATTAAAAAATAATCTACTATAAATACTAAAATAAATGCTCCTATGCTTAAATAAATTGAAATTTTATAATCCATTTTACTTTCTCCTTTTTTTAAAATATTGCTTTAATTATACTTTATTTTCATAATTCTATATCAAGTTTAAATTCTAAAAAATGATGCTTAAAGCACCACTTTTTTTACTACTTTTTTATTGTACTAAATTTCTGATACATATTCAAGCAGTTTAATAAACATTCTAACAAATATATCACTTAGACCTTTTCTTTTTAGTTTTCGTATTTCAATGCGTTTTTTACTAATGTCTAAGTTACTAAACATAATAGTAGCTATACTTTCTTTTAAATTTGTTTTTATTTTGGCATCACTTATAATAGAATTAATATCTTCATTGATAAGACGTATTGCATCTATTTCTATATCCTTACCTTTACAATTAATTGTTAATTGGCTAGTTGTAGGAACATTTTTGGCAATAACTATAAAATCTTGATCTTCTGAATAAGATTCTATTGGTATTTCAGTTCCATTTATAAATGCTGATACTCCTTCTGCTTCTCGTGTGTTTCTAAATCTTATTTTGTAATCCCTATTTTTAGGAATAATTCCTGCTTTACCTTCAATTGGTCTAATAATCAAAGTATAATTATTAGCTAAATAGTTATAATCAATTGCTGTTATAATATAATACCCTTCTTCATTTAATCTTGATATGCCATCATCTTCATAAAGTTTATATATATTGCTTCTGCCTGGAAAAACATGTATTTCTAATCCTGTTGGTGGATTCGTATCATTAATATTTTCAGGTAACATAGCTAGTGGTATAATTGATCCACTCTTGGCAAATACCGGATAATCTTCGTCTTTATAAAATGCTACATATCTTTTATTTCCTGGAAACTTTTTACCTGTTTTAAAATCATACCAAGTTCCTTTAGGTAAAAATAATTGTTCTACACATCTATTCATAACATTGTCTTGCTTCTTAGTAATTGGCTTAACTAATAATTCACTACCAAAATAGTATTCATTTTTATAAGCTGGTTCATCTACTATCTCAGGATAACTATAGTATAATGGTTGAATAAGAGGTAAACCCGTTTTATGATACTTATAGTTTTCAGTATATAAATATGGTATTAAGCTATGTCTTAATAAACAGTATTCCTTGGCAATAGTATATGTTTTTATATCCCAGTTCCAAGGTTCTCTTTTATAATAGTGCCCTCTTTCACAAGCAAATCTAAATATGGGACTATAAGTTCCTAATTGAACATATCTAATATATAGTTCCGAATCTTCCATACCACCTTTAAAGCCTCCAATATCATGACTCCACCAAGAAAGTCCTATATTACTACCACTGGAATTAAAAGATGGTAAATAATCTAATGTGTTCCAACTCACCTCTGTTTTACCAGAAAAATGAATTCCATTTAAGTGAGATGCTGTTACACTATTTCTAGAAAATACTAATGGTCGATATCTATTATCTTTATAGTAATTTATAAAATGATAATGGTTTAAGGCTTTTAAAGAGTCTAAATCATAATTATAGTCAATCCAATAAAAATCAACACCTAAACTATCTAAAGGTTTGATTAAATGATTAAAATATATAGCTATAAAAGTTTTGTCAAATACATTAAATGGTATTTTTTTAGTGTTGATTAATCCTAGTTCAGTGGCTATTATTCTAAACTTTTCTTCATGTTCTCCTATCCCTTCTATAGGATCCATATTTAAGCCAATTCGTACTCCTCTATCATGCATATAATTTGTAAATTCAAGGGGATTATCAAACAATTCTTTAGAAAATGTAAACCCTGTTTTATGTAGACTTAAGTTTCGTTTATCTTTTAAGTGCCAAAACTCATTTAATAATAGTACCGATAAAGGAATGTTGTGATTATTAAAAGCTTTTAATAATTTCTTGGTATCTTCAAAAGAATATATCATATCTCTATTCCACCAAATACCTAATGCATATCTTGGTAATAATGGTGGTAAACCTGTAAGAGTAAAATAATCTTTTAAACATAAACCAAAATCTCTTCTATATATAAAAAGATATGTATCGATTCTTTTTTCTGTAGGTTTAACTAAAAAACCATCTTCCATAAATACTAAGTTTTTGGAATCGTCAATGGATGCAAAACCGTCAGTAGAATATAAACCTTTTTCTAGTGAAGATTTCATGTTTTTATCAAGAGATATTTTAGTTCCACCAAAGTTTCTGGCTTCAGCATGATTAAAATACCAAACTTTATCACTATTCATTAATCCGACTTTTAAAAATTGATCAGGTGCGTATTTAGGTCCAATAAAAGGCTTTTCTTTAATATATTCAAGAATGAAATATTTAGTTTGTATTATTAGATTTTTATCTGTTTCTTCAACTTTAAAATTGGGTACACTAAAATTTCGAAATCTTGCTAATTCCGTTGGATGATCAAAGAATACCCCTTTCTCACTATACTCAAATCGAATTAATCGTTCACTTAATATTGTTATACGATATTTATTTCCCCTAAATATAGCTTTTTCATTGCTTAAGGCATCCTGGTAATTTACTTTAAAATGCGCATCTAAATTAGCCACGACTAACCTACTCCCTTTTATTTTTACTATTTATATAATATCACATTTACTAATTTTAAACAATAAAAAGTAAAAATTATTATTACCAATATCTATCAAATATATAAATATTTATATCAAATTGATTTTTTATTAAACCACATTTACAGAATTCACCAATATGCTCTTTCTCATTTCTAATACATGTATTTTTTTCTGCATAGATAAAGTCTCCTATTAAAAAGACTACGAATATTATGATAACTCCTATTAAAATATCTTTCATTTTTTACTCCTTTTATATACTAAATAATAACATATTTTTTATGAATTGTATATTTTTAAATATTATTATTTACGTTTACCAAAAGCTAAAAAAAGATTAACTAAGAAGCAATTTGAATACTCTTTCTTAATTAATCATTTATTTTTTAAATAGTGCCTTTGCTGTTCTAAGCATTTGGGCTGTATATCCATATTCATTATCATACCATGCAACTACTTTTATTAATTTATTATTAATTGATGTTGATAACCCATCTACTAATGCACCATATTTCTTACCTATTATATCGCTAGAAACAATTGGATCATATGTAATACCTAATGTTTCATTTTGATTATTTGTAAATAGTCCATTTATTTCATCTACTGTAGTCTCTCTTTTAGGTATAAATGTTAGTTCAATCATCGATCCATCTTCTACTGGTACACGATATGCAATGCCATCTAATTTTCCTTCTAGGCTCGATATAACTTTACCTATAGCAGATGCTGCTCCTGTAGAAGCTGGAATAATATTAGCAGCGCAAGCTCTTCCTCTTCGCGCTTTAATTCCTTTTTTATGAGATATATCTAGTGTTGCTTGATCATTAGTATAAGCATGAATTGTTGACATGTAACCATTTTCAATACCTATACTTTTTTCTAGTATATTAGCTATAGGCGCTAAACAATTTGTAGTGCAACTTGCCGCAGAAATAACCTCTTCTGTACCATCTAATATATTATGATTTACATTATATACTATTGTTTTAACATTATCTGATTTTGATGGAGCAGAAATTAACACTTTTTTAGCTCCCGCTTTTATATGTTTATAAGCCATTTCATATTCTGTAAATTTTCCAGTACACTCTAGTACTAAGTCAACATTTAATTCTCCCCAAGGAAGATTTTCAGGATCTAATTCGTTAAATACTCTTACCTTCTTAACATTATTTATTATAATATCATTATTTATAAATCTTATTAAATCTTCGTGGAAAGCTCTATGAACTGTATCATATTTTAAAAGATAAGATAGTTCTTCTGCATTTCCTAAATCATTTATGGCTACAATATCAAAGTCGGTAGCTGTTATTATTTGTCTAAATGCTAATCTTCCTATTCTTCCAAAACCATTAATTGCTACTCTAATCATTATTATTTCCTCCTATAAATTCTCTTAATATACTACCTTTACTAACTAATTCACTGCTTATTGAATAAAAACTTTGTAAAAATTTCATTATTCTTCTTGCTTCTTCATAATAAGACGATTCTGTAGTTACTGATAATAATAGAGGTCTAACAAAAACTTTTAATACACCTATTTCATATGGTAAAGCTGTATTAATAATAAAATTGGCCTGATGGGTATATGGAAAAATATATTTTTCTTCACCTTTTCGAACACTTTGCCAGCTTTTTAATGTACTTGTTACATCATGTCCTCTAGTTTTACTATCCCTTACTATTCTTCTAATCAGCCTTAAATCTAATGTTGATATATAATTATGTCTATCAATATTTAACGGAATAAATGGACTCAAATATATTTTGTACTTATATCTAGTTGGTATAAATGGAGTCAAATCATCATTTAATGAATGTAAACCTTCAATTAATATTATACTGTTTTCTTGTAACTTTATTAATTTATTATTGTATTCTTTTTTGCCAGTTACAAAATTGTACGTTGGAACATTTATTTCTTCCCCTTTTAATAAACTTGATAACTGATTGTTTAATAAGTTAATATCTACCGCATTTAAACACTCATAATCATAATTCCCTTTATCATCTTTTGGAGTATCTTCTCTTTCAACAAAATAATCATCCGTAGATATACATATTGGATCATATCCTTTGCTTCTTAAGTATGCTCCTAAAACTCTTGTAGTTGTTGTTTTCCCACTACTAGATGGTCCTGCAATCATAATAAACTTCTTTTCATTATTTCTTATTATTTCATCACAAGCTTTTTTTATTTGGTCTGTAAATTTTAATTCACATGATTCAATAAATCCTTTAATTTTGTCAGTAGCTACTAAATTATTTAAATCAGATACATATGGAGTATTTAGTCTTTTTAGCCATGTTTGTCCTTCATAAAAAGATTTTATTATATTTTCATGGTGAACATATTCTGGTAGACGACCTTTTGTAAAATTACTTGGATATAAAAGTACTATACGATTATCTCCTAAATATTTTATATCAAATTGTTTAATATATTTAGTACTGTAAGGCATATTTACATAATAATAGTTTAGATATTTTTTTAACTTATATATCGTTACTATATTATCATATATATTGACATTGGCTGCTTTTTCTAATGTACCATTTTCTTTATAAAATTTAATAGCATCTTTTTTAGAAATATTATATTTCATAAATGGTTCGTTATGATCAATTATACTTGCCATTTCTTGCTTTATTCTTGATAAATCATCAATAGTTAATGTATCTTTATATTCTACTTCACATAACATCCCTCCTGGAACACTATGCAGATAGTGAACATCAGAATTTGGGATTATTGTTTTTAATGCTACTTCAAAAATAAATTTGACTGCAGCTTTATAAATTTTAGCTCCTTCTATACTTCTAGCATCAAAAAATTCTATAGTTTCATCTTCTATAGCTCTATCACTTAAAGAGAAAATTTCATTATTCTTTATAACACCTAAAGCTCGCTCTTTAAATGTTGATAATTCACTTATATTTAAATATGTTGTTCCTCTCTTAACTTGAACTGTTTTATTTTTATCAAATGTTATTTTTATTGTATCATCTTTTTCACTTTTCATGTCAATTCCCCATATTCTATTATATATTATCATAAAATTAAGCTTTTGTCATATTTTTTTTGAATTTTATTATACTTTTTTATTTTTTGTGAATAAAATATCTATATTAGTACTATATATATATAGAATGATTATGTTGTTGTTAGAAAGAGAGATTTTTATGAATATTGTACCTACTGTTATAGAAAAAACTAGTAATAAAGAATATGCCTATGACTTATATTCACGTTTGCTTAAAGATAGAATTATATTTCTAAGTGGTGAGATTAATGATAATCTTGCTAGTATTATTGTTAGTGAGCTTCTTTATCTGGATGCCCAAAATCATGATGATATTTTTCTTTATATAAATAGTCCTGGTGGATCCGTTTCTTCTGGACTGGCTATTTATGATACTATGAATTATATTAAAAGCGATGTTAGAACAATTGTTATTGGTATTGCCGCATCAATGGGAGCGTTCCTTCTTTCTAGTGGTACTCAAGGAAAAAGATGTGCCCTTTCTAATGCTGAAGTTATGATACACCAAGTATTGGGTGGCGCTCAAGGCCAAGCTACAGATATAAAAATTCATACTGAACATATCCTTAAACTTAAAAAAAAGCTAAACCAAATTTTAGCTAATAATACAGGAAAGTCTATTAATAAAATTACTAAAGATTGCGAAAGAGATAATTTTATGAGCGCCAAAGAAGCTTTGAAATATGGTTTAATAGACGAAATAATTTAATTCTTTTTTTCTTTGTGCTTTTTAATTAGATTTCTTATTTTTATAAAGTGGTGATTGACGCCACTTTTTCCAATAGTATAATCTGTTTCTAGTGATATAATATCTGCTAGTTCTTTTAATGATGTTTCAGGATATTTCTCACGATAATCTAATACTATTCTGGTTGAGTCATCTAATAAGCTATATAAGTCATTTTCTTTTAAGTATTTTATATCTTCTAATTGTTTTAAACCTGTGTTTATTGTTTTTTCTTGGTTTGCTATCTCACAATTATTAAGACGATTAACCATATTTTTATGATCTCTATATATTCTTATATCCTCAAAATAAAAGTATGAAGTTGTTGCTTTAAACATACGAATAATCTCGCTAATAACCTCGGCATTTTTTATGTATACCATATATTTTGAATTTCTTTTTATATGTTTAGCCATTATTCCTAGTTCTCGAAATAAATTAGTAACATATACTGCTTCCCTACTCATATTAGTAACTATTTCTAAATGATAACCACTCGATGCTGGATCATTAATAGTCCCAGAAGCTAAAAATATTCCTTGAAGATAAGCTATTTTTTCTTCTTTATTAGTTAAAAAATACTCAGTTGGTAATATTTTCTTTTTATTTTCTGTAATGTTTAAAAAATGTAGAATATACTCTACCTTCTCATTTATCTCTAATATATATATTTGTTTTATTCTAAAACGTTTTTGATTGCGGATTGTTATTCTAGGTTGAATATTAAAAATTTCCTTTATATGCTTATATATTCTTCTTGTTACACTTGCATTTTCTAATGTTATACTTATAGTATCTTTTATAACTGCTGCGAATCTTATATATCCTGATAGCTCACATATTTTTTCGGATTTATTTATATCACTTTTTACTATTTCCTCTTTTATTCTTGTTGTATAGGTCATTATTCATTCTCCATTAAAATTGAAAATACTAGATATGCAGTTTTTAAAGTATCATGTCTTAAATAGCCATCTTCAATAGTATACATTTTGTCTTTTATAATGCTTACTTTTCTTTTTCTTAATGTTTCTTCATCTAGTTTAACAGGATCTTTTTGCTCTTCTGTAGCGTATTTTTCTACTAATTCTGGTGGTATCTCAACATTATTGGCCAAAACTATATTAATTGTTCCTTTCCCTAAATACTTCTCTAGTTCAGCAATATGATCACTTACTTTATATTCATCTGTTTCGCCTGGTTGTGTTACTAAATTGCAAATATAAAGTTTTGGTGCTTTGCTTTTTTTAATAGCTTTTACTATATCATCTATAATAATATTCGGAATGATACTTGTTAATAAGCTTCCTGAAGAGAAAATTATTAAGTCTGCTTCCTTTATTGCATCTAAAACTTCAGGGTTTGCTTTGACTTCATGATCATATGCTATTTTAACTATTTTCTTTTTTGTTTTAGTTATACTCGTTTCACCATAAATCTTTTTATTATCTTCAGTAATTCCCATTAGTTCAGCATTATCCTCTGTAATTGGTAAAATTCTTCCTTCTACATCAAGCAATTTAGCTAAAACAGGTATAGCGTGCGCGAAATCACCTTTTTGTTCTAATAAAGCTGTTAATAAAAGGTTTTTAATAGAATGATTTCCTAAACTTTTTGATTGCTTAAATCTATAATTCATTAAATTAATTATATCCTTATCTGTGTTACTCATTGCAATTAATACTTTGGAAATATCGCCTACTGCTGGAATATTAAAATCTTTTCGTAGTCTTAATGTTGAGCCTCCATTATCAGAAACTGATACTACTGCTGTAATATCTATTGGGAATAATTTTAAGCCTTTTAACATTTGTGAAAGCCCAGAGCCACCACCAAAAATAACTATTTTTTTCATTTTACATCACTAATATAACTTTATCACATTTTTATAAAAAAAAGAACTATTTATTCAAAAAAATATTGTCTATTTCAAATTTCTTCTTTTGTTTTCTTAGCTTTTCTATATTTTGTAAATCTATTTTTATTGTGTTCCATTTGATTTGAATTTCGTTTTGCTTTGTTTTTTTCTCTTCATTGTTTCTAAGATTCCTATCGTAACTCTTTAAATTTAAAGCGCTAAACCTTATAAAAATTTCATGACTATTATCATAATTTATTAAATATTCTAATATTTCTTCTTTTGTAGCCCATAAAAAAACTATTTGGAATGCCATATATTATAGCATCACAACCATAATTTTGTTTTTCTGTTCCTAGAAATAAAAATCTTAAAATTAAATTAACTTTTATATAATAATTATTTAAGCTATCTTTTATTTTTTTGATTTCTTCATAATTATGGAATATGTAAGTGATTGCATCTACTCTCTTATCATTTACTTTTCCTATTAAAAAGCTGTCTAGAGATTTCATTATTTTCTCCTCTATACCTATCCTTCTAAAAAATGGATATAAAGATTCTGTACTTTCTTGATGCATTGAACAATACTTTCCTGTTTTTATACTAACTCCTTTGATTTCATTATTTATTTTTATCTTAATATCTGCCTTTTCAAAATATTTGCTTGTCCAACACTCTACAGTATCATCTTCTTCTATATCTTTAAATATTGCATATATTAAGTTTTGAATATTTACATTTAGGTCCTTTATTTTATTTTTATCTATTATTTTAGCAAATTTTTTTTCGTTCATAAATCCTTTTTGCACATTATCACCTCTAAGATATTATAATATCATACTATATTTGCAAAGTTTGTCGATTTATAAATAATAGAGTATTTTTTTAGTTATTGTAATAAATTATTCAATTTTGTAAAATTATAATTTATTCACAATTAGTATTATATATTTAATAAATTAACGCAAAAAAAAAGCTAGCAGCTTCCTATTTTCGCATTCACTATCTTCGGCGTTCTA
>CAOJKG010000008.1 GCA_948437815.1 uncultured Mycoplasmatota bacterium | reverse complement strand
CCAATTCACGATTTTTTTGAGAGCTAATTTGGGACTACTTTTTCAGCAGCCTCATGTCAAGTTATCTTTTTTTATTGCATAGAAGAAAAAAATGTATAACTCTTATTAATTATAGACTAACAACATTGCACAAAATCAAAGAACTATGCGCAATGTTTACATAAATATTACATTTTAAAAGTAGATTTATTTAAATGTTAAAATATTAGCATTTAAATAAGTCTATTTTTTTATTTTGAAAGGAGAATTTTATATGATTATTGCAAAGGAAACATTTAATTTTATTGACAAAAGGGAAGGTATTACAAAAGACGGAGAAAAGTATTTGTCAATTAATGTGTTATCTAAAGATAACAGAAAATTTAATTTTATAACAAAAGATATTGATTTAATTAATAAAATATCGCCTTTAAATTTACAAAGATTTGCACCTATAAAAATTATTGTAGAATTTGAACGTGTATACAATAGAGAAAAGAGGACATCTTATTGGTCTTGTGAATTTAAAGGAGTTGAATAATAGTAATGAGTGAATTAGAGTTATTATCAGAAATATTAATACAACTTAGAACTATAAATGTTTTTTTACAACTATTTATTTATGGTTTTATCTTATTACTTATAATCTATTTTGGTTATTGGTTTTTTAGTAGATTTTTTTATTAGATTTTTCCAATCCCCTTTTATTTTAATCTACTAAAAATTAATAATATATAATATTTTAGTTGTCTATAAAAATTGTTATTTTTATAGGGAAAGGAGCTAAATATGGAAGGAGGAGCAGTTGTGAGTGGTTTAACTTTAACTAGTGCTATGTTTGATGGATTACTATCAGCTATTACATCTAATTTAGGTGTTTTAATTCCTGTTGGATTAACTATTATGGGTATAATGGTTGCTGTTTCTTTAATTCCTAGAATTGTTTATAAATTCTTATAGGAATTATTATGCCCCAGTCGGACATTTTAATGTCCGTTGGGGCTTTAACTTTAGAATGAAATGAAAGGAGATAAAAATATTATGAAAGAAAAAATAAATTTATTTTTTACACATAAATTTCTACCAATAATAAGTATATTTATGCTTTGTTTATTCTTATTATGTACAAGTTGTTTTTCTAATAATGAAAATACTTTTGTTTTTCATGATGATTTTTTGGGTTGTGATATTAATTTTAAACTTCCATATGATTTTGGTAATGAATATAAATATTATTTATTAACATGCACAAATACTACCTTTGATGACGGTATAAAACAAACTCGCTATGATATTTATTATTCTAAAGAACCATTTGTTTGTACTATATCATCTCGTACTTGTTATATATGTCCTGAAGGAAACACATATTGCAAATCGTTTGATGCTATTAATTCTAATAAATTAAAAACAACTTTAGATTTCTCTAGTACTAGTGTCTCTAAAAATACTCTTTCTGTTTCTAATGGTCGTTATATTGCTACTACTAATTTTCCTAATGGTATGTGTTTATCGAATTGTAATATTATAGATAAAGACACAGGTGAAGTGGTTTTTCAGGTAGCTCCAGTGACAGTGGAGCAGGTGACAATACCAGCAATACAACAGGTGGGGGAAATACCACAGGCAATGAAGGAGATTCTCAAGATCCTGATACCAGTTGGCTTGGTAATCTTTGGAACTGGTTTACTAAGCTTCTTGATTCGATACTTAAGCTCACGACTAATGTAGTAGAATTATTTAATACAGTTATTACCAATTTAGGTGATATAGTTGATGCTCTTGGAGATTTTTCTGTTTATAGCATTAATGCTTTAGGTGATATTGTTTCTGCTGTTGGTAATGCCTCTAGTGAAATAATAGAAAGTTTAGGTAAAAGTTTAGGTAAGATTATTGTAGCCTTAGGAGATTTAAGTGTTAATGTATTAAATGCTATTGGAGAGGTGGTTATTTCTTTGGGTAATGCTGTAGCTGAAATAATTACCGCAATAGGAAATGGTATTTCAGATATAATATCTTCTATAGCTAGTGCAGTTTCTAGCATTATTGAGGCTGTTGGAGAAGCTATATCAAATGTTATAAAAGTACTTGGAGAATTACCACGGTAAAATTGTTAATTTATTTGAAGTTTTATTTAAAAAATTATTTGTGCCAGAAGATAATTATTTTACTGGTAAAGTTGATACTTTAAAAAGTGATTTAAATGAAAAAATACCATATCAAGAATATCAAAATGAATTAAATAAAGTCGATGAAACAGCTCAAAATGCTAGTAATTCTTCTACTGGAATTTCAACAAGTATTGATTTAAATAATTATAAGTTTTCTGACAAACTTACAATTAATATGAAGAGATTTATTGATTTTTCTATATTTAGTAAATATCGTGATACTTGGTTTGTATGGGTTCGTGTTATTGTTTATATTTTACTTGTATTGTATTGGATAAATGAAATTAGTAAATTCTTTAGAGGCTTTAGCATTTCTAGTTATTCAACTTCTAATGTTAATCAAAATACTCAGACTGGGGGGAATGATAAATGATTTTAATGTTAATTACTGCACCTTTGTTTTTATTAGTTAGTGGAATTATTTCTATAATTCCTGATGGTGCTTTTACTATCTCGAGTAGTATTACTGGTATGATTAATATGTTTTCTATTGCATTTCAATTTTTTCCTGTTGATGTATGGATAGCATTTTTTGGCAGCATTACTTTTTGGATTACTGTACATTTGGTTTATGGCTTGATTAATTTTATTTTGAGACTTATTCCTATCTTAGGAATGGGACAATAGGAGGTATTATGAAAAAAGATATAACTTTAAATAAATATTATAGGAAACTACGAAAGAATGTATTTCAAGATATACCTTTAGAAGAATTCACAGAAATATTTAATAAATTTAAAAAACTAAAATTTGATTATAAACTTTTGCAAATATGTAAGAAAATAGAAAAAATAAAAATACCTCGTATAGAAATACCAATACTTAGATTTTTTTCTATGTTATTAGATTTATTTAGGTGGCTTATATATGATTTATTATGGACTATTATAAATGGAAAAGTATTTAAACCTTATGGCTTAACTTGTTTTGTTGGTCGTCAAGGTGGGGGAAAGACTATATCAATGGTTGAGTATCTAGATAGAATGAAAGAATTTTATCCTAATGCAATTGTAGTAACAAACTTTAATTATATAAAACAAGATATGCCATTTACAAGTTGGAGACAATTCACAGAAATTAGAAATGGCTTAGACGGTGTTATTTTTGCAATTGATGAATTACAAAATGAATATAACTCTAATAATTGGAAAGATTTCCCCGAAGATTTGTTGTCAGTTGTTACAATGCAAAGAAAACAAAGAATAAAAATAGTTGCTACGTCACAAGTATTTACAAGAGTTGTAAAACAACTCCGTGAACAATGTTATGAAGTAGTAGAATGTAAAACATTCTTTGGTCGTTGGACAAAACAAAAATGTTATGACGCAGATGATTATAATTATATTATAGAAAAAGGAACACCAGAAAGACGTTTTAAAACACGAAAGAAGTGGAAATATAGTTTTATACAGTCAAACTTCATACGTAACTTATTTGATAGTTACTCTGTAGTAGAAAGTATAAAACAAAAAGAATATATCGAAAGAGATAAAAGGGGGAATGTATAATGTTTTTATTAGGACTATTTACACTATTTTGCTACATTTGGACTTTGCTTTCAGTTATAACTTTAGTAGTATATAAAATTAAAAATCATTCTATTAAATAAAATACATACAACGTCTTGCTTTGATATGCGGGGGCAGAGATTAAGCGGAAAAGCTCTTTATACATTCTCCCGCTATCTCTGGAGGGGGATAGCCCCCCTATCAATAAGCCAAACGGCGTTTGAGTGAAAGGAGTTAATATGGATTTATTAGAAGATGAAAAACCAAATTATATTGATGATTATATAATTTGTCTTTCAAAAAGTGAGTACCTATCTATAAAAAATACTTTAATTGCTATGTCTAAAATGTTTTTATCTATGCCAACACATAGAAAAAGCAATAAAGAAAAAGCTAATTTATTAAAAGAAATTATAAAAAATAAATTTATTGATTAATGGAGGGTTCTTAGTAACACCCTCCGAACGTCTCATATATGAGAATTTTTACCAAAGGAGTATGAAAAAATGATAGATACTATAAAGATATATTGTGAAATTGATAAAGATACTTATTTAAGTATTTATAATACTTCTATTATAAAAACTTCTTATAATAAATCTAGTGGAGAAGTATTTTATGAGATTATTAATGATCATTTAAAAGGTTCTTATGATAGTAGATTAAGTGTACGTGTTGGTTGTGGTTGTAAATATAATTTTGTTAATTTAGGTTATTATATTGAAATAGAAGGTAGCTATCATAAAATTATATATGGGTATAATAGTCATAATGGTTATTGTGATTTGGATTTTATAGCTCAAAATCTAATTCAAATGGTCGAATTATCCTATAATATAAAACTTCCTATATTAAGTGAATGGTTTTTACAAAGGTGCGATTTAGCTATTTGTTATGATTTAGATAATCAAAATAATGTAAAAAGTTATATTAATAGCCTTAGTCGTTGTCAATATCCACGTAGGAATGCTAAATTTTATTATGATGAAAGTTTGTATTTAAGTGGTACTACAACAACATTAAAGATATATAATAAATTACTTGAATTTAAAAAACATGATATTAAAAAATTTACTATAGGTCAATTTGATTTAGAAAATTATTTAAAAACTATACAAGGATTTATTAGATTTGAGTGTGAAATAAAAAAGAAAAAATTGAAAGATATGTTTGATAATAAGAAACATATTAAAATTATAGAAGTTAATTATGATATTTTAAAAAAAGTGTGGTGTGATGAATTTATGAAATTATTGAAATTTATTAAAAATGATTTAGAAATAGTAAGAGGTAGAGAGGCAGTGAAAAAACGTTTAAATGATATTTATAAACCTTCTAAAGCTAATTTATTATATAATTTTTATTGTGCTATTCAGCTAAATGGTCTAATTGATACAAAAGAGAATATGACTAATCCGACTTATTATAGAAATATAAAAGCTTTAAAAGAGGCAAAAATTGATTTTAGCCAAAGTTATAAGGTAGAAGAAAAAGAAGTTTTTTATTTTAATCCATTTGAATTTAAAGAGGTAGCTTAACTACCTCTTATTTATAACTTAATTCTAATTTATATTTATTCATATCTATACCACACCATATTTTTATTTTATATGTGTCTTTTGTATTTATATTATACTCACTATTTAATTTATCACCAAGATTATTTCCGTTTTTATCCCAACAGTGAGCTGTTATTTGTACTTTTTTTAAGTCTTGTTTTGTATTATTTTTAATTACAACTTCAATTGAACCATTGCCATTATATTTATGACTTACAATTCCAACTTCTCCATTTGGTACTTCATTTTGTTTTTCAATATTTTGTTTTTTAACAGTATTATTATTACTTGTTTCAATTGTTCTATTTTCATTATCTTTACTTATTATATTTTGTGTTATTACAAATGATAAAAATACTATTAATATTCCTATTATTATAAATAGAACGTATTCCTTTTTCATATAAAATCCCCCTTAAAATTATTTTTATAATTTTACCACAACATTTTTGTATTTTTTGTCGAAACTTGTCTTTTATTAATATAAAGTTTGCAGTGTTTACATAATTATGATATAATATTAAAATAGAGGGGGGATATTTTATTGAAAGAGTATGGAATTTATATTAGACAATATTCTGGAACTCCATATATGATACATATATATGATAATATTACTAGTGCAAAATTAAAACTTTATGAGATGATACAACTTGATGAAGAGAGACAAAAACCATATTTTGTAGATAATGATTTTTATAATAATAAATATAATATATCTATAAAATTAAAATATTATTGTATAAAAGAGAGGGAAGTTTCAGAATGGAAAAATTATTCAGAAGAAAAAAATAATAGAGAAAATGATAATAAAATAATTTTTTTAAATTTTAATAAAAAAGTATTGACAAAATAATTTTATTATTATATAAAATAGACAAATTTAAATGTTAATTAATTTTAATAAATCTAATTTTATTAGGGAGTGTATGTATAACTCTTATTAATTATAGACTAACAACATTGCACAAAATCAAAGAACTATGCGCAATGTTTACATAAATATTACATTTTAAAAGTAGATTTATTTAAATGTTAAAATATTAGCATTTAAATAAGTCTATTTTTTTATTTTGAAAGGAGAATTTTATATGATTATTGCAAAGGAAACATTTAATTTTATTGACAAAAGGGAAGGTATTACAAAAGACGGAGAAAAGTATTTGTCAATTAATGTGTTATCTAAAGATAACAGAAAATTTAATTTTATAACAAAAGATATTGATTTAATTAATAAAATATCGCCTTTAAATTTACAAAGATTTGCACCTATAAAAATTATTGTAGAATTTGAACGTGTATACAATAGAGAAAAGAGGACATCTTATTGGTCTTGTGAATTTAAAGGAGTTGAATAATAGTAATGAGTGAATTAGAGTTATTATCAGAAATATTAATACAACTTAGAACTATAAATGTTTTTTTACAACTATTTATTTATGGTTTTATCTTATTACTTATAATCTATTTTGGTTATTGGTTTTTTAGTAGATTTTTTTATTAGATTTTTCCAATCCCCTTTTATTTTAATCTACTAAAAATTAATAATATATAATATTTTAGTTGTCTATAAAAATTGTTATTTTTATAGGGAAAGGAGCTAAATATGGAAGGAGGAGCAGTTGTGAGTGGTTTAACTTTAACTAGTGCTATGTTTGATGGATTACTATCAGCTATTACATCTAATTTAGGTGTTTTAATTCCTGTTGGATTAACTATTATGGGTATAATGGTTGCTGTTTCTTTAATTCCTAGAATTGTTTATAAATTCTTATAGGAATTATTATGCCCCAGTCGGACATTTTAATGTCCGTTGGGGCTTTAACTTTAGAATGAAATGAAAGGAGATAAAAATATTATGAAAGAAAAAATAAATTTATTTTTTACACATAAATTTCTACCAATAATAAGTATATTTATGCTTTGTTTATTCTTATTATGTACAAGTTGTTTTTCTAATAATGAAAATACTTTTGTTTTTCATGATGATTTTTTGGGTTGTGATATTAATTTTAAACTTCCATATGATTTTGGTAATGAATATAAATATTATTTATTAACATGCACAAATACTACCTTTGATGACGGTATAAAACAAACTCGCTATGATATTTATTATTCTAAAGAACCATTTGTTTGTACTATATCATCTCGTACTTGTTATATATGTCCTGAAGGAAACACATATTGCAAATCGTTTGATGCTATTAATTCTAATAAATTAAAAACAACTTTAGATTTCTCTAGTACTAGTGTCTCTAAAAATACTCTTTCTGTTTCTAATGGTCGTTATATTGCTACTACTAATTTTCCTAATGGTATGTGTTTATCGAATTGTAATATTATAGATAAAGACACAGGTGAAGTGGTTTTTCAGGTAGCTCCAGTGACAGTGGAGCAGGTGACAATACCAGCAATACAACAGGTGGGGGAAATACCACAGGCAATGAAGGAGATTCTCAAGATCCTGATACCAGTTGGCTTGGTAATCTTTGGAACTGGTTTACTAAGCTTCTTGATTCGATACTTAAGCTCACGACTAATGTAGTAGAATTATTTAATACAGTTATTACCAATTTAGGTGATATAGTTGATGCTCTTGGAGATTTTTCTGTTTATAGCATTAATGCTTTAGGTGATATTGTTTCTGCTGTTGGTAATGCCTCTAGTGAAATAATAGAAAGTTTAGGTAAAAGTTTAGGTAAGATTATTGTAGCCTTAGGAGATTTAAGTGTTAATGTATTAAATGCTATTGGAGAGGTGGTTATTTCTTTGGGTAATGCTGTAGCTGAAATAATTACCGCAATAGGAAATGGTATTTCAGATATAATATCTTCTATAGCTAGTGCAGTTTCTAGCATTATTGAGGCTGTTGGAGAAGCTATATCAAATGTTATAAAAGTACTTGGAGAATTACCACGGTAAAATTGTTAATTTATTTGAAGTTTTATTTAAAAAATTATTTGTGCCAGAAGATAATTATTTTACTGGTAAAGTTGATACTTTAAAAAGTGATTTAAATGAAAAAATACCATATCAAGAATATCAAAATGAATTAAATAAAGTCGATGAAACAGCTCAAAATGCTAGTAATTCTTCTACTGGAATTTCAACAAGTATTGATTTAAATAATTATAAGTTTTCTGACAAACTTACAATTAATATGAAGAGATTTATTGATTTTTCTATATTTAGTAAATATCGTGATACTTGGTTTGTATGGGTTCGTGTTATTGTTTATATTTTACTTGTATTGTATTGGATAAATGAAATTAGTAAATTCTTTAGAGGCTTTAGCATTTCTAGTTATTCAACTTCTAATGTTAATCAAAATACTCAGACTGGGGGGAATGATAAATGATTTTAATGTTAATTACTGCACCTTTGTTTTTATTAGTTAGTGGAATTATTTCTATAATTCCTGATGGTGCTTTTACTATCTCGAGTAGTATTACTGGTATGATTAATATGTTTTCTATTGCATTTCAATTTTTTCCTGTTGATGTATGGATAGCATTTTTTGGCAGCATTACTTTTTGGATTACTGTACATTTGGTTTATGGCTTGATTAATTTTATTTTGAGACTTATTCCTATCTTAGGAATGGGACAATAGGAGGTATTATGAAAAAAGATATAACTTTAAATAAATATTATAGGAAACTACGAAAGAATGTATTTCAAGATATACCTTTAGAAGAATTCACAGAAATATTTAATAAATTTAAAAAACTAAAATTTGATTATAAACTTTTGCAAATATGTAAGAAAATAGAAAAAATAAAAATACCTCGTATAGAAATACCAATACTTAGATTTTTTTCTATGTTATTAGATTTATTTAGGTGGCTTATATATGATTTATTATGGACTATTATAAATGGAAAAGTATTTAAACCTTATGGCTTAACTTGTTTTGTTGGTCGTCAAGGTGGGGGAAAGACTATATCAATGGTTGAGTATCTAGATAGAATGAAAGAATTTTATCCTAATGCAATTGTAGTAACAAACTTTAATTATATAAAACAAGATATGCCATTTACAAGTTGGAGACAATTCACAGAAATTAGAAATGGCTTAGACGGTGTTATTTTTGCAATTGATGAATTACAAAATGAATATAACTCTAATAATTGGAAAGATTTCCCCGAAGATTTGTTGTCAGTTGTTACAATGCAAAGAAAACAAAGAATAAAAATAGTTGCTACGTCACAAGTATTTACAAGAGTTGTAAAACAACTCCGTGAACAATGTTATGAAGTAGTAGAATGTAAAACATTCTTTGGTCGTTGGACAAAACAAAAATGTTATGACGCAGATGATTATAATTATATTATAGAAAAAGGAACACCAGAAAGACGTTTTAAAACACGAAAGAAGTGGAAATATAGTTTTATACAGTCAAACTTCATACGTAACTTATTTGATAGTTACTCTGTAGTAGAAAGTATAAAACAAAAAGAATATATCGAAAGAGATAAAAGGGGGAATGTATAATGTTTTTATTAGGACTATTTACACTATTTTGCTACATTTGGACTTTGCTTTCAGTTATAACTTTAGTAGTATATAAAATTAAAAATCATTCTATTAAATAAAATACATACAACGTCTTGCTTTGATATGCGGGGGCAGAGATTAAGCGGAAAAGCTCTTTATACATTCTCCCGCTATCTCTGGAGGGGGATAGCCCCCCTATCAATAAGCCAAACGGCGTTTGAGTGAAAGGAGTTAATATGGATTTATTAGAAGATGAAAAACCAAATTATATTGATGATTATATAATTTGTCTTTCAAAAAGTGAGTACCTATCTATAAAAAATACTTTAATTGCTATGTCTAAAATGTTTTTATCTATGCCAACACATAGAAAAAGCAATAAAGAAAAAGCTAATTTATTAAAAGAAATTATAAAAAATAAATTTATTGATTAATGGAGGGTTCTTAGTAACACCCTCCGAACGTCTCATATATGAGAATTTTTACCAAAGGAGTATGAAAAAATGATAGATACTATAAAGATATATTGTGAAATTGATAAAGATACTTATTTAAGTATTTATAATACTTCTATTATAAAAACTTCTTATAATAAATCTAGTGGAGAAGTATTTTATGAGATTATTAATGATCATTTAAAAGGTTCTTATGATAGTAGATTAAGTGTACGTGTTGGTTGTGGTTGTAAATATAATTTTGTTAATTTAGGTTATTATATTGAAATAGAAGGTAGCTATCATAAAATTATATATGGGTATAATAGTCATAATGGTTATTGTGATTTGGATTTTATAGCTCAAAATCTAATTCAAATGGTCGAATTATCCTATAATATAAAACTTCCTATATTAAGTGAATGGTTTTTACAAAGGTGCGATTTAGCTATTTGTTATGATTTAGATAATCAAAATAATGTAAAAAGTTATATTAATAGCCTTAGTCGTTGTCAATATCCACGTAGGAATGCTAAATTTTATTATGATGAAAGTTTGTATTTAAGTGGTACTACAACAACATTAAAGATATATAATAAATTACTTGAATTTAAAAAACATGATATTAAAAAATTTACTATAGGTCAATTTGATTTAGAAAATTATTTAAAAACTATACAAGGATTTATTAGATTTGAGTGTGAAATAAAAAAGAAAAAATTGAAAGATATGTTTGATAATAAGAAACATATTAAAATTATAGAAGTTAATTATGATATTTTAAAAAAAGTGTGGTGTGATGAATTTATGAAATTATTGAAATTTATTAAAAATGATTTAGAAATAGTAAGAGGTAGAGAGGCAGTGAAAAAACGTTTAAATGATATTTATAAACCTTCTAAAGCTAATTTATTATATAATTTTTATTGTGCTATTCAGCTAAATGGTCTAATTGATACAAAAGAGAATATGACTAATCCGACTTATTATAGAAATATAAAAGCTTTAAAAGAGGCAAAAATTGATTTTAGCCAAAGTTATAAGGTAGAAGAAAAAGAAGTTTTTTATTTTAATCCATTTGAATTTAAAGAGGTAGCTTAACTACCTCTTATTTATAACTTAATTCTAATTTATATTTATTCATATCTATACCACACCATATTTTTATTTTATATGTGTCTTTTGTATTTATATTATACTCACTATTTAATTTATCACCAAGATTATTTCCGTTTTTATCCCAACAGTGAGCTGTTATTTGTACTTTTTTTAAGTCTTGTTTTGTATTATTTTTAATTACAACTTCAATTGAACCATTGCCATTATATTTATGACTTACAATTCCAACTTCTCCATTTGGTACTTCATTTTGTTTTTCAATATTTTGTTTTTTAACAGTATTATTATTACTTGTTTCAATTGTTCTATTTTCATTATCTTTACTTATTATATTTTGTGTTATTACAAATGATAAAAATACTATTAATATTCCTATTATTATAAATAGAACGTATTCCTTTTTCATATAAAATCCCCCTTAAAATTATTTTTATAATTTTACCACAACATTTTTGTATTTTTTGTCGAAACTTGTCTTTTATTAATATAAAGTTTGCAGTGTTTACATAATTATGATATAATATTAAAATAGAGGGGGGATATTTTATTGAAAGAGTATGGAATTTATATTAGACAATATTCTGGAACTCCATATATGATACATATATATGATAATATTACTAGTGCAAAATTAAAACTTTATGAGATGATACAACTTGATGAAGAGAGACAAAAACCATATTTTGTAGATAATGATTTTTATAATAATAAATATAATATATCTATAAAATTAAAATATTATTGTATAAAAGAGAGGGAAGTTTCAGAATGGAAAAATTATTCAGAAGAAAAAAATAATAGAGAAAATGATAATAAAATAATTTTTTTAAATTTTAATAAAAAAGTATTGACAAAATAATTTTATTATTATATAAAATAGACAAATTTAAATGTTAATTAATTTTAATAAATCTAATTTTATTAGGGAGTGTATGTATAACTCTTATTAATTATAGACTAACAACATTGCACAAAATCAAAGTTTTGTACAAAAAGGTGTGGAGTAAAATATAAGAACTATCAAATTAAGTCCTTCCTAGCAATTTCAGTACTTTAAATCCTTTAGCTTTATATGTGCATAATTATTTTACATTGCACTTTTTTATTATCTTATATTATTCAAGTATTTATATCACTTTATAATTCTAAGCTCTTAAAATAAATTTTTTCATTTATATTTTTTATTTTATAATCTTATATACTTATATGAAATTTTTTAAAAAATCCCTAAAGTACCTATTACTCTATATTTGCCGTATTTTGAGACAACAAACTATATGTCTTTAAAATAAAAACGGCTTAAA
The DNA here is from genome assembly GCA_948437815.1 of uncultured Mycoplasmatota bacterium. Taxonomy (GTDB): domain Bacteria; phylum Bacillota_I; class Bacilli_A; order RF39; family UBA660; genus Caccenecus. The sequence continues at coordinate 8,383 of CAOJKG010000008.1, read as the reverse complement.
ATCGATTCTCGTGAGTCGCTTTTTTGACCTTTTTTCAGCTATTTTATGATCTAATAAAAATACTATTATAATGTATAATTTTTATATTAAAATTACGAAAATCCTTAAAGCTCTTAAATTAGCCATATATTTAGATAATAAAAATTTATATAATTTTATAAAAACACAATTTTAATAGTTATATTAAATCTAAAATCTAATGTTATAAATCATTTATAATTAAAATTTATATTGTAAATGACAAAATTATACAACTTAATAAACAAATTTGCTAAAAAACGATTTTTGAGTTAATAATATTATAATTAAGTTTAAATATTGTATTTATATTTCTAAAAATTTACCAAATAACAAATGTTCGATTTTGTAAAATCAAGTTTTAAAATTCAAATTATAATTTGTAAATTTATTTTTGTTCTAAACTTTACACAAAATTTTTTTAATATAAATTAATTCATATAAAATTATCTTTTTATTAAACTTGTAATTTAATATCACATATGATATTTTTACTTCTATCTCCCCTACTTCGTATATTTTTAATTGTAAAATTTCTTTGTTTTATATTAGCATATATAATTTTTTGTTTGTATTATCAAGGTTTTGTTTAGCTATTTTCTAAAAAATTATACAAAAAAGAATCAACATCCTTAATTAAAAATAGTTGATTCTTTTTTTCAATAAACTAGCTTATTACTGCAAAATCGCGAAGGTTTTCTTGTGCTGTTTTCCACTCTTCTGGTGATAAATGCGGTTTTTTACGTGTTACTTGTTCGTATTGATTACAAGATATAACTACAAAACAGTCAGCTGCCGTATTAAAAGTCTCATATCCTTTAGTTATCCAATTATATCTTTCGATATTACTAGATCCCTCTATTACTTTTTGACAATCACTTGAAATATGTTTACATACACATGGTGTTACACATATATGATCTCCTAAAAGTTTAAAAGACATTATAGGCATATCCTTTTCTATTTCGGAATAGAAATATTTTCCACTTTGTTTAAGAACAAAACCTGGTTTTCCTTCTAATCTGTATTTCTCTAATTCCTTTGAGTTTACTTCTTTAAGTATAAACAACTTATTATTTACATCTTGGTTTTTCAAAAAGTTTCGCTGAATTGCCTTACAATATATTGGATCATCATAATCTTTTTCTAATATAACCTGATAAATTTCCTTACCCGTTTTGTAATGTAATTCAAATCCTTCTAAGGTTATTTTCCTTATTTTCCGCTCCTGTGTTTCTTTTTCTCTGTAGAATTTACCTTTCCTTGCCTCCATGTTGTACCTCCTTGTTATTGCTGAGATAATAATCCTTATCTCTATTTTTAATGTTATTTGGATACAAAAATCTTCCTTATTATATTTTAGCATTTTATGTTAATTTTGTCAAAATTATCTCTATATTCAAATGCTATTTATTATAATATTTTTCTAATTTATAAGCCCCTCTAACTCTTTCATTTTATTTTTGTAGAATTTTATCGTATTCTCATATGTTTCTTTACTTTCTAAATCAACATCCACCATTTTTAATAAATCAATAGATTTTTTACTACATCCTTGTTTTAACATCTCTATATATTTTTGAACAAAGCCTTCTTCATGATTTAATATTTTAGTTGCAATATAAATAGCTGCAGATACTCCTGTTGCATATTTATATACATAGAAATCACTATAGAAGTGAGGAATTCTAGCCCATTCATATTGTATTTGTTCATCTATTACAGTTTCTGGACCAAAATATTTCTTGTTTAAATCATAATAAATCTTATTCAAATCTTCAGCAGAAAGCATTTCTCCATTTTCTATCTTTTCATGTACTATTTTTTCAAACTCTGCAAACATTGCTTGTCTAAAGAATGTTGCTCTAATCATTTCCAATAATTCATAAAGTAATTCTGCTTTTTTCTTTGGATTTTTTTCTTTTTTAATTTGATAATCACTTAATAATATTTCATTAACAGTAGAAGCAACTTCTGCTACCATAATAGTGTAATCTGCATTAATTATATTTTGATTTTCATTAGAATAATATGAATGCATACTATGTCCCAATTCGTGAGCAATAGTACTTACATCTCTTTTGCTATTAACAAAATTAGTAAGTACAAAAGGATGTACTCCATAAACACCTGAACTATATGCTCCACCTCTTTTATTAGGTTTAGCATATACATCTATCCATCTATTTTCAAATGCTTCTTGCAATTTTCCATTATATTCAGTTCCTAATATTTTTAAAGCTTCTAAAACTTCTTCTTTTGCTTCTTCAAAAGTAATTTCATCCTTATCAGTTTCACATGGATTTACATACACATCATAAATGTGTAATTGTTTTAAATCTAATAATTTTCTTTTTAATTCTAAAAATTCATGATTTGTTTTGATATTTTCATCAATAGCTTGGATTAATGAATTATATACTTTAATACTTGCATCATCATGTTTTACTGCTCTTTCTAAACAAGAAGAATAATTTCTTAATTTTGATGTTATTGAATTTGTTTTTACATTTGCTGTATACAATTCAGTAATTGTATTTATATATTCACTATATTTTTTATACATTAAATTAAATGCTTGTTTTCTAACTTCTTGACTTTTACTTTTTAAGTATACAGTATAATTACTATCTGTTAATTCTACTTCTTTTCCTTCTTCATCTGTTAATGTTCCAAATTTAAATTCTGCATTAGTTAATATATCAAATGTATTTTCAGAAGCTGAAAAAATTTCTGAATAATTTGCTAATAGTTCTTCTGACTCTTTACTTAAAGTATGTTTCTTTTCCTCTAATATATCTAAAATATCTCTTTTATAATCTTCTAACTTGGAATCTTTTATAAATTCTTTTATCTTATTTTCATCTGCATATGTAATTTCAGGAGTTATATATGCAGTAGCTTTATTAAATTCATTTGATAAACTTTCTACTTCTTTAAATTTCTTTATTCCTTCTTGATTAGACATATCTAGATGATATATAAACATTCCATAATTGTATATTTTTTCAAAAAGCTGTAAAGCTTTTTCATAAAGATGATAACATTGATATAATTCTTCAACAGAATCTGTAATTCTTCCTTGCATACTTTCTATTTCTTTTAATAATTTTTGCATATTATCTTTTGTCTGATTATATTCTGTATCATCTTTAAATAAATCTTTTAAATTCCAATTATATTTTTCTTCCATATTATAAAATTTCCTTTCTATTTATATACTTTTAATCTGCAGAAGTGTTTGTTGTATTAGTAGTTATATTATTTTCACTTGTAATATTATTATTTGTTACATTATTTGTATTATTCACTGCATTTGTTGTATTTGATAATACTTCATTTTTATTTGGTTTTTGAGTGTTTGTATTAGTAGTATTTGTTTTATTATTAGTTATATCATTATCCACAGAAGTATTATTTATAGTATTTTGATTAACATTTGTATTATTTACCTTTTCTTCTTCTTCCAAAGTTGGTCCCCTATTTTGTGATGGTTGTGATTGATTTACACTATTATTTTTATTCGAATTATTGCTTATTTCTTTTCCTGAATGTTCTGAACAGTTTCCTGGTTCTGTAAACCATAAAAAATATTCTTCATATGTATTAGGACAACCTGTATTTGCTTTCATTCCAGTCTTTGCACATACAGTTATAGTTTTTATCCCACTTGGCTTTTCAAATCTAGTTCCTTTTAATCCTGAATGAACATTATTCATAACATTAGCCCAAATTAGACCAGCAGGATTTTTACCATAATAGTCTATACTTTCATTTTGGTCATATCCAAACCAAGTTACAGCTGTATAATATGTAGTAAATCCACATAGCCATCTATCATAATTTTCATCTGTTGTTCCAGTTTTTGCTGCAACATCCATACCAGATATAGAACAATATGTTGCTGTACCGTTTTGTCCTTTTACAGGTTGAGTTAACAAGTCTTTTAGTATATATGCAACTTCTTTTGAAAATACTTTCCTTTTTTTCTGTTTTGGTTTAATTAAAGTTTTTCCAGAATTATTTTTAATCTCACTATAAAAAGTAGGTTGTATATAAGTACCATCATTAGCAATAGTTGCATATGCTCCAGCCATCTCTAATGGACTAATTCCCTTTTCTAATCCTCCTAAAGATAATACTAAGTTATTATCTTCATCAGTTAAAGTAGAAATTCCCATTTTTTCTAAATATTTAATAGATGTTTTAGGTTTTAATTTTTCCATAATTTCAACAAACGGGATATTTTGTGAGGATTCTACAGCTCTTCTAACAGTTATATTTCCTAATTGACTACTATAGTCATCTGGAGTAAATCCTTTTTCAAACTCTTTCATAGTATCATCAAAAATAGAAGAGCCAGTAATCATTCTTTTATCTATAGCTGGTGCCAATACTGCTATAGGCTTAATTGCTGAACCAGTCTGCCTAATGCTCTGAGTTGCTCTATTTAAAGAACGAGCCTGTGTTTTTTCTCCTAATCCCCCTGTACACGCACTAACAAATCCCGTCTTATGGTCTATAATTACCATTGCAGCTTGTGAATTATCTTGACCATTTTTTGATGCTAATCTATATTTACTTTTTTTGAATTCAGCTTCTACTTTGTTTTGTACATTTGAATCCTGTGTACTACAAATTGTAAGCCCTGCCATATTTATATAATTATTAGCAAATGTTTCGGAAATATTATATTTTTTCGAAACATTCTTAATTGCTTGAGTAATAAGCGCATCTGTGTGATATGAATATACTCCATTTCCAGAATTTATTGTCCCTTTTTTAAATTTTAATCCATTATCCACTTTAGCAATAGCATCATCATAGCTACTTTGATTAATATATTTTAATTCTAACATTTTTGATAACACTATTTTTGTTCGTTTCTTTATTTTTTCTGTATTATCATTATCATTAAAAGGATTATATGTATTAGGTGAATTATTAATTCCAGCTAAAAAAGCAATTTCTTCTAGAGTTAAATCTTTTACTGATTTATTAAAATAATATTGGCTACCCGCTTCTACACCATATATATTTGGACCAACATAAATAACATTTAAATATGCTTCTAATATTTCATTCTTATCAAGACAAGTTTCTAATTGCCATGCTTTCCACCATTCATTTACTTTTCTAGTAATGCTATCAGTTGAATCTCCTGTTAAATTCTTTACTAATTGTTGTGTTATTGTACTTCCACCAAAAGAAGAAGATCCAAAATGTATAACATATGAGAAAATGGCAGAACCTGTTCTTTTTATATCAACTCCATGATGTTTATAAAAACGTTCATCCTCAATAGCTACATATGCATTTTTTAAGTCATTTGGTATTTCATCTAAAGATATTTTTTCTTTCTTTTTTTCACTTCCTAACTTAGCTATCACATTTCCATTAATATCTTTTACAATAGAATTTTCATTTATAACCATCTCTTTAGCTAGTGTTTTCCATGTATGAGTAGATATTCCTATAAAGGTTCCCACTCCAATTATTAATAATATAATAATAATTACTATTACTCTTTTAATCTTAGATTTTACTTTTGGCTTATCCTTATCTATTTTTTTATTCCAACTACTTTTTTTATGTTTTGCTTTTTTGGTGTTTTTAGCTGCAGCCTTTTGATTTTCTTCTTTTTCTTTTTTAAAAGCCTTTGGAATAAAATTATCTTCATCATCTATCATTTTATTATTCTTTTTTGTTTTCCTATCTTTTGACAATATACTCACTTTCCTTAATCTTGATTTCACTCTAATGTAATAACTCTTATTCGAATGCATTTTATCATAAAAAAGTTAACATATCAACAAGGTCACTGTTATTTATCTTTATATTATTCTTACTTTTTATATTTATAAAACATTGCACAAAATCTTTAACAAATCTGTTTTATTTTCAATACTTTTAGTATATAATTTATTATAATAGTATATGGAGGTTAGTTTAATGAAATTAACAAAAATAGAAACTAACATAAAGAGAAAATTGTATCTACATAAGAGTGATAATGTAAGTTTTTCGCATAAAAATAATAACTTAGAAAATAATATAGTAAGTGTAAATCCAGACATTTATTTCCAAGATTTAATTGGATTTGGAGGAGCATTTACAGAAAGCACATGTTATTCCTTAAATACAGTAAATAAAACTTTATATAATAAAATATTAGATGAATATTTTTCAAAAGATGGCTTAAATTATAATTTATGTAGATTACCAATTGGTAGCTCTGACTTTTCTTTAAATAGTTACTCATATTCATATAAAAAAGATTTATCAGACTTTTCTATAAAAAGAGATATGAAATATATAATACCAACTATAAAAGAAGCTCAAAAGCGAAATACAGATATAGAATTCTTAGCTTCCCCATGGTCCCCTCCCTCTTTTATGAAAAGTACTAATAATTTATATAATGGTGGTAAATTACTAAAACAATATTACGAAACTTGGGCTAATTATTTAGTTAAATATATAGAAAATTATTTATCAAATAATATAAAAATAAAATATATTACTATACAAAATGAACCTAATGCTAGTCAACTTTGGGAATCTTGTACTTATACTGCTGAAGAAGAAGCAAATTTATTAAAGAATTATCTAGTTCCTATATTTAGAAAAAATAAAATAGATATGAAGTTTCTTATTTGGGATCACAATAAAGATGACATATTAAATAGAACAATTGATACATTAGTTACAAATGGAGCTTTAGACTATGCTTCAGGAATTGCCTTTCATTGGTATACAGGAAGTCATTTTGAGAATTTACGTGAAATAAAAAAATTATTTCCAAACAAATTACTAATTCATACTGAAGGATGTACTGGATACTCCAATTTTAAAGCTTCAGATGAACTTTTTAACGCTGAAATGTATGCTAGTGAAATAATTGGAGATTTAAATAATGAAACAAATGGATTCATTGACTGGAATATGGTTTTAGAATATAATGGCGGACCTAACCACAAACATAATTATTGTAATAGCCCTATTATGATAAATAAAAAGCATGATAATTATATTAAAACGCCTTCTTTCTATTATATTGGACATTTTAGTAAATACATTAAACCTGGAGCAAAAAGAATTCATTTTAGTACTTTTTCTGATAATATTCAAATAACAAGCTTTAAAAATTTAGATAATAGTGTTATTATTATATTATTAAATAAAAATAATTTTAATATTGAATATAATTTATGTTATAAGAATTACACTTTTCATGATAATTTAGATAGTCATGCTATTGTAACTTTTATAATAAGTGAATAAATAAACGGAGTGTGAAATTATGATAAAAAGAGAAGATAATCCTGATTTTCTAAATTCTTTTTTAGATTATTCTACTACAATTTTAAATAAATCTCCTAATAGTGTTAAAGAGTATAATTATGATTTAGCAACTTTTCTTAGATTTATAAAATTACATTTTAAAATGACAGATGAAAAAGAATTTAAAAATATTATAATAAATGACATATCAATTAATACAATTAAAAAAATTAAATTAGAAGATATCCATGCTTTTTTAGCATATCTTACTAATGAGAATCATAGCAAAGCTGCAACTAGAGCTAGAAAAGTTTCTAGTATTAGAATATTTTTTAATTACTTAAGTCAAAAAGCTAATTTAATAGAAATAAATCCTGCTCAAAATCTAGAAACACCTAAGCTTGATAAAAGATTACCTAAATATCTTTCTTTAGATGATAGTAAAAAATTGTTGGATGTAGCTTCAAATGAAGATAATAGGAACTGTGAAAGAGATTTTGCAATTATAACTTTATTTCTAAATTGCGGCATGCGTCTTTCTGAATTAGTTGGAATTAATATAAACGATATAGATTTTGATGAATGCAAAATGAATGTTATTGGTAAAGGTAATAAAGAAAGAACTATCTATTTAAATAAAGCATGTATGAGAGCTATATCAGAATATCTAAATGTCCGCCCAAAAGAAGGGATAAAACGTGACAACAAGCATTCTGAAAAAGCATTATTCTTAAGCGAAAGACGTGAAAGGATTAGCAACAGAACTGTACAGCATATTGTCAATAAAGAATTACAACAAGCGGGATTAGATACAAGAAAATATTCTGTACATAAATTACGTCATACTGCTGCTACTTTAATGTACCAATATGGAAATGTTGATATAAGGGCCCTACAAGAATTATTAGGACATGAAAGTATTTCGACCACAGAAATTTATACTCATGTTAATAATGAGCAAATTAGGAATGCTGTTGAAAGTAATCCTTTAGCTAATATATAAGTAAATAAAAAGCTACTACGAATTGAAGTGCACCCCAAATGTTAGACAAAAATCTAACATTTGGAGGTGTATTTTTAA
>CAOJKG010000007.1 GCA_948437815.1 uncultured Mycoplasmatota bacterium | reverse complement strand
CTAATATCTTTTGCAAACTCTTAATTTACAAAATCTTACAAAAAAACTTAAAAAGACCAAATAAAATATTAAAATCCCAAAAGCTTTTTCTTCAAATATAAATTTAAATATGGTAGAATGGTTAATAAGAAAGAGAAAAAGCAAGTTATATTAAATAAAAATATAGGAGGATTTAAAATGGGATTATTTGATAAATTTAAAAATGTATTTAGTAAAAAAGAAGAAACAAAAGAAGTGTTAGAAGAAAAGCAAGCTTATGATAAAGGTTTAGAAAAAACTAGAAAAGAGTTTGTAAGTCAAGTTTCCATATTAGGACACAAGTATAACAAAGTAAGTGAAGATTATTTTGAAGAATTAGAAAATCTTCTTATTATGGCAGATATAGGTGTTAATACTGTTATGAAGTTTATGGATGAATTACGTTCACGTGTTAAAAAGGAGAATATTACAGACACCAAATATTTAGGCGAAGTAATAGTAGATGAACTTTTCATTATATATGTTAATGGAGAGAATTTAAGTGATAAAATAAATATCAATCCTGATGGACCAACAGTTATCTTAATGGTCGGCGTAAATGGTGTTGGAAAAACTACCACAATTGGTAAATTAGCATTTAAATATAAAAATGAAGGTAAAAAAGTAATGTTAATCGCTGGCGATACTTTTAGAGCAGGAGCAGTTCCTCAATTAGAAGAATGGGCTAGTCGTACTAATTCTTTATTTTATGGTAAAGAAAACACTGATCCTGCGGGAGTTATCTATGATGGTCTTATAAAAGCTAAAGAAGAGCAAGTAGATATAGTTTTAGTAGATACGGCAGGACGTCTTCAAAACAAGGTTAATTTAATGAAAGAACTTGAAAAAATAAATAAAGTTATCGGAACTCACATACCTAACGCTCCCCATGAAACGCTTTTAGTAATTGATGCTGCCACTGGTCAAAATGGCATTTTACAAGCAGAAAGTTTTAAAGAAATAACTAATATTACAGGAATAGTTCTTACTAAACTTGATGGAACAGCTAAAGGTGGAATAGTTTTAGCTATTAAAGAAAGTGTTAATATTCCTGTTAAGTTTATTGGTTTAGGAGAAGGCATGGAAGATTTAAGAGTATTTGATATTGAAAATTACATATATGGATTATTTAAGGATATGATTAAAGATGGAGAATAGGGAATATTTAAGTGGTTTATTTGATATTTATAAAGATTTATTAACAAGTACAGAACAAGAAACATTTATAAGTTATTACATGGAAGATTTAAGTTTAAGTGAAATTGCCGAAAATAGAGGAATAAGTAAAAGTAGTGTTGGTAAAACTCTTAGCCAAGCAGAAGAAAAATTAAAAGAATATGAAAGTATTATAGGAAAAGATCAAATCAAAAAAGAATTAGAAAGTATTTTAGAAGAAAGAGATATTACTAATTTAAAGAAAAGAATAACTAAAATTATTGAAAAATAGAAATATATAGTGATATTAAAAAAAATTAAGAAACTTGTTAACAAATGAAAATCAAAAAATTGATATTTCATTCTTATAAAAAAATTCAAAAATAAAAGATTTAAGTAAAATTAAGTCTTTTTTTAATATTTTAAGCAAAAAAATACTATTTATATCTTTATTTTTTTCTAATTTTGTAGTAAAATGTATTTCTGTTCCAATAAAAAACTGAGAGGGGAAATAAAATGAAAAAAACTAAAATAGTATGTAGTATAGGACCTGCTAGTAATAATTATGAAGTATTTAGAAAAATGGCTTATGCTGGAATGAATGTTGCACGTTGCAATTTCTCGCATGCAACACTTGAAGAAAGACAGATTGTTGAAAGCTTGGTTAAAAGAGTTAATGAAGAAGAAAATTTAAACGTAGCCCTTTTATATGATACAAAAGGACCAGAGTTTAGAAGTGGAGTAGCACAAGAAGGTGGCATTAATCTAGTTCCAGGCAAAACTATTCGTATTGTAAAAGAAAGTGTTGTTGGAAATGAAGAAAGATTTAGTGTTAACCATCCAGATGCTCTAAATTCATTAACAAAGGGATCTATTATACAATTAGAAAATGGTTTAATGAAAATAGAAGTAATAAGCACAGAAGAAGATGGAGTAACTTGTAAGATTATTAATGGTGGCGTATTAGGAAATAAAAAAAGTTTATTTGCACCAGGTGTTAAATTAGACATTCCATTTATAAGCGAAGCTGATAAAGAAGACATTACTTATGCATGTAGAAATAATGGTGATTTTTTAGCTTTATCATTTGTTTCAACACCAGAGGATGTATTAGAAGCTAAAAAAATAATTGATGCTGAAAAAAGCAAAATCAAAATTATTTCTAAAATTGAAAGTAAAACTGGAATTGACAACTTAGATGCTATCTTAGAACTTAGCGATGGAGTTATGGTAGCACGTGGAGATTTGGGAGAAGAAGTGCCTATTTCATTATTACCTGTTTACCAAAAATTAATTATTAGAAAAGCTAGAGAACATGGCAAAGTTTGTATTGTTGCAACAGAAATGTTAGAAAGTATGAAACATAACTCAAGACCAACTAGAGCGGAAGTTACTGATGTAGCTAATGCTGTACTAGACGGAACTGATGCAGTTATGTTAAGTGGTGAAACAACAATGGGAGATTATCCAATTGAAACTGTTACATACATGGCTAGTATTGCTGCTGATGCAGAATATCATTCTAAAAATGATTTTAAATTTCTTGGTAAAATTGGTAGAACTGAGTGTATAGCCAAAGGAGCAGTTGATTTAACAAAATATGTTGATGTAAAAGCTATAGCTTGTGCATCAATTAGTGGTTTTACTGCTAGATTTATTAGTAATTTTAGACCTAACTGTCCGATAATGGCAACTTGCACTGATAATTTTGTAGCAAGAAGCCTAGCTTTAAACTATGGTATATACACAAGTATTGTTCCAATATTACATGATACAGACACAATGGTTGAAATGGCTCGTGAAAAAACTAAAGAATTCTTTAAATTAAGTAAAGAAAACAAAATCATTATCACTGGTGGAATTCCTGTAAGCGATAAAGGAAGAATTACAAATTTTATCAAAATAGAAGAAATAAATTAATAAACAACGAAGTTTTTGAATAAAGAACTTCTTTTTTTATCTAAATATACATAGAATAAAAAAGGAGGATAACCATGTTTAATAACTTTGGATTTATTGGTAGTAAAATATTAAAAGAAGCAGAAATAGAAAGATACAACTTACATCACCCTTATGTTGGAAGTGAGCATTTATTATTAGCCTTATTAAAAAATAGTGCTTTAAAAGAGAAATTAAATGAATACCATTTAAGTTATAAAAAATTTAAAGAAGAATTAATTAGTGTAGTAGGAATCCCTAAGAAAAATATGGAAATAAATTTATACACACCATTACTTAAAAGGATAATATCATGTGCTCTAGAAGATGCCAAAGAGAACAATAGAGGAGAAGTTACTTCAAGCCATTTATTACTTGCTATGTTAGACGAAGGTGAAGGAATAGCTATTAGAATAATGATTGGTTTAGATATAGATATAGATTCTTTATATGACGAATTAAAAGTAAAGCCAAATGATATTTTAAATAGTAAATTAGAGATAATGAATGTTGGAGAGGTATTAAATGATAAAGCTAGTAATTTCGATAAAGTAATAGGCAGAGATAAAGAAATAGATAGTCTAATCGAAGTATTATTACGCAAAAAGAAAAGTAATCCTTTACTTATTGGACCAGCTGGTGTAGGAAAAACTGCTATTGTTGAAGAATTAGCGAGAAGAATTAAAGAACATGAAGTACCAAGCAGTTTAGAAAACAAAATTATTATTGATTTACCAATGGGCGATTTAGTAAGTGGCACTAAATATCGTGGAGAGTTTGAGGAAAGACTAACCAAGATTATAAAAGAAGTTATTAAAAATAAAAATATTATTTTATTCATTGATGAAGTTCATTCTATGGTAAACGCTGGTGGAGCTGAAGGCGCTATAAATGCTGGAGATATTTTAAAACCATATTTAGCAAGAGGAGAAATAAGAGTAATTGGGGCTACAACAACCAGAGAATATGAAAAATTTATCGCGAAAGATAAAGCTTTAGAGCGTCGATTTGAAATAATTAAAGTTAATGAACCTAATTTAGAAGAAACCAAAGATATAATAAGTGGTTTAAAAGATAGCTATGAACATCATCATAATTTAAAAATAACTAATGAAAATATAGAAGATATAGTAACACTAGGTAATAAGTATTTATTTGGTCGTTTTAATCCTGATAAAACTATTGATTTATTAGATAGTGTATGTGCATATGTCAAAAGAAAAAATATGATAATCAAAACTGATAAAGAAAGTATTAATAAATTAAAAGCCTTAAAAAAAGAAAAAGAAGAAAAAGTCAAGAATGGTTTATTTGATGAAGCCCTAAATATATGTGAAAAGATAAGTAAATTAGAATCCAAAGAACAAGATAATAAAACAAGTAATGAAGAAATAACCAAAAATGATATTTTAAAAGTAATAGAAAATAAAAGTAATATTCCGATGTTTTTAAACTATGAAGAAATTTTAACTAAAGTGTCCAATATTTTAGAGGAAAAAATATATAGTGAAGAAAAAGCTAAGAAACAAATTATTAATAATTTAAATATTTATTTTAAAAAAGATAAAAACTTAAAATTACTTTTATTAGGTCCAAGTGGAGTAGGAAAAACATCTTCTGTCAAACACTTAAGTGAAACATTAAAAATGAATTTAATTAGACTAGACATGAGTGAATATAACTTAGAAACATCAGTAAATAAACTAATTGGAGTTTCTCATGGCTATGTTGGTTATGATGATGATTATATATTTAATAAAGTAAAATACAATCCATATTCAGTAATATTAGTTGATGAAATAGAAAAATCGCATCCTAGTGTATTAAACTTATTTTTACAAATTATGGACGAAGGATTTATCACAGATGCGCATGGTGAAAAAATAGACTTTTCTCATACCCTTATTTTTATGACATCAAATGCTATTAAAAACAAAACAGTAGGTTTTGGCAGTTTAGATAAATCCAACTTAAATGAAAGCTTCAGTGAAGAATTTTTAGGCCGCTTTGATGATATAATTTATTTTGAAGCATTTAATAAAGAAGAAGTATTAAAATATTTACAAGAAAAGATAAATGATGAAAAAATAGATTATGATAAAATACTAGAAGAAATGAATTATACAAAATATGGTTTTAGAAATATAAACAAAGTAATCGATAAATATACTATAAAAATAGAAAATTAAAAAACTGGTTAGGAGATTCTAATCAGTTTTTAAAGTGTTCGAGATTTATTAAACCAGTCTGTTATAAAGCTAGAAGGAATATCGACATTATTATTAATACCAGTACCAAGTTCTATATTAGGTTTGTTTTTACCATGATAGTCAGTCCCACCAGATACTAATTTGTTATGCTTTTGAGCTAGAAAAAGAATTGTATTTCTTTGTTCTTCTGAGAATAAAGGGTAAATACATTCAACACCATCTATATCAGTATTAGTTAAAATATCGCTTATAAAACTTTCATGATTTGAGATATTATAAATATAAGGATGTGCTAAAAAAGCAAGGCCACATGCATCATGAATTAACTGAATTATTTGTTCCGCAGATAAATAATATTTAGATTCATCAATATAAAATATACTATCTTTATTACATTGTTGCGTTCTAAAAAAGTCATTTGGTGTAAATCCACCAATTCTTTTTACTAAATCATCATTTTCAGGGTGTCTAAGAATCTCATAAGCTACAACATAACCTGCAAAATGTTTATTTGGATTATTAAAATCAATATATAATTCATTATTATCATATATAAAACCATAAATATTCATAATTTTTTTAAATTGTTCTATATATAAACTTTGGATAGACTTAGAATCAACAGGAGGCATTTTAATATTTCTATAATCAAAACCATATCCTAAAATTTCAATACTAATACCACCAAAAAAAGTTTTAAATTCACAACCTGTAATAACTTTACCAGAAAACAAAGTTAAAAGAGTAGGATTTTTTTCTAATTCAAAATAAGTATCAATTGCATCATGATCAGTTATAGAAATAATTTCTAACTTTTTATCTTCTGCTTTTTTTAATATTTCAGTTACAGAATCAGTTCCATCTGAATGATTAGAATGTAAATGTAAATCAATCATATTATTCCTCATTTCTTTCAATTATTATAACATAAACAAACAATCAAAAAAAGTCTCCAAAATTTAAATAAATCTCAGAAACCTTTTATACAAGTTTAATCTTTCATAAAAGAAATATCAGCTAATTTTTGAAAATACATTTCCTCAAATTTTTCATTATAAGGAACATCTGAAAAAATTTCTGGCATTTCTTTTTTAAATAATAAAAGAAGTGGTATTAACAATTGTTGAATAGCAGGATGAGCATGATTATTAGCTCTTAAATTAAAGATATGTTTCCATTCTCTAATATTAGCAGTCATTGTAACTTCAGCAGCAGTACTATGAGGAAGAAGCATTCTTAATTGATCAGCAGTAGCACCTTCTTTAGACATATCAAGATATTCTTTTTCAATTTGTTCCATCGCAGTAGTCCAATGTTCATATAATTTAGAATTAGGATCAATATTACAAGGTCTCATTACTTTTATTTCGTTATCAAATTTATCTTTTCCATAATTACAATATCTAGTAGATTCTACTGAAAAAGAAGCGATACGATGTCTAGTTAAATCTTTATAAACTCCAATATCACAAGTCATACGAATTGTAATTTTTTCGTGTTCTAAAATTGATTCATGTCCACGTGTAATACAATTATTAAGCAAAGTTTTATAGCTTTCATCTGTGATACTACCCTCAGAACGATAGCAAGTTCTACAAGCTCTTTCTAGTCTTTTCATAATGGCTTTCCCATCAAATTTTTCAACTTCCATTTTTGGTTCTATAATCTTCATAAATATACCTCCTCATTATAGATCAAATAATCTTATACCTAATTATAACCAAATTTTTAAAATAAAAGCAATAAGAATTGACAAATATCTACTTTTTTTGTAAATTTAAATAGGAGGAATTAATAATATGAAAGAGATAATAATTATTAATGGAACTGGCGGGAGTGGTAAAGATACTTTTGTTGAAATGGTTTCAAAGTATGCCAAAGTATTTAATTTTTCTTCAATAGATAAAGTAAAGGAAATAGCAACTTACATTGGATGGGATGGAGGAAAAACAGAAAAAGATCGCAAATTCTTAAGTGATTTAAAACGTTTAACTACGGAATATAATGATATGGCATTTAAAAGTATTGCGAGTGCTGTAGAACACTTTGAGAATTCAGAATATGAAATAATGTTTATTCATATTAGAGAACCAGAAGAAATAACTAGAGCAAAAAATGCATTTAATACCAAAACTCTATTAGTAAAAAGAGTAGGGTTAGATAATATAACATCGAATTATTCTGATGCCAATGTTGAAAATTATGAATATGACTATCACATACACAATGATACTCTAGACCAATTAGATAAAGATGCTTTAGAATTTGTTAATACATTAAAAAATGCTGAAAATAAAATAAGATAGGAAAAAATAATTCTTATCTTTTTTCATATAATATAGTAAAAGTGTAAAGTAAAAAGGGGATTTCTTGACAACTAATTAAGTCCTCTAGTATACTAGACTTAAGGAAATGCTTGTGTTTCCAAGGAGGAAAAATGAAAAATTTCAAAGATTACAAGAATAATGATAAGAAAGAAAATTTAAAATTAGAATCAATTGTTGTTCATGGTGCTAATGGAGTAGATCCTTATACAGGTTCTTTAAGTTATCCAATTTATCAAACAGCAACATTTAAACATCCTTCTATTGAAGATAGAACAAATTATAATTATGCTAGATGCATAAATCCTACTCGTGAGGAATTAGAAAGAACAATGTGCATATTAGAAGATGGCGAAAGAGGATTTGCGGTTAATTCTGGAATGGCTGCAGTATCCTTGGTATTTTCTTTATTAAAAAAAGGAGATCATATTATATTATCAGATGATATATATGGTGGAACTGTACGTTGCGTTGATGAAGTATTAAATCCAATTGGTATAGAAAGCAACAGAATAGATTTAAGAAATTTAGATTTATTAAAAAGTACAATCAAAGAAAATACAAAAATGATTTTTATTGAAACTCCATCTAATCCTATGATGCGTGTAGCTGATATCAAAGCAATTTGTGATATAGCTCATAATATAGGAGCATTAGTAGTAGTAGATAATACATTCTTAACACCATATTTCCAAAGACCATTAACTTTAGGCGCTGATATTGTCCTTCATAGTGGAACAAAATATCTAGGTGGGCACAATGATGTTTTGGCAGGTGTAGTAGTAGTAAAAGATGAATCTATAGGAGATAAATTAGAAATACAGATGTACATTAATGGAGCAGGTTTAGGACCAATGGATTCTTGGATATTACTAAGAGGAATTAAAACTCTAGCTTTAAGAATGAAAAAACATGAAGAAAATGCTATTAAAGTAGCTAATTTCTTAAGAAACCACGAACATATAGAAGAAGTTTATTTTGTTGGATTTGAAGATCATTCGGATTATGAAACTACAAAAAAACAATCTACTGGTTTTGGTGGTATGATATCATTTAGAGTAGATAATATGGAAAATGTTAATAAAATATTAAATAAAATTAAATTAATAACATTCGCCGAAAGTTTAGGTGGAGTTGAAAGTTTAATTACACACCCAATTAGTAGAACCCATACTGAAGTTAGTGAAGAAGTACGAAATGAATTAGGTATAACTGATACATTATTAAGACTTTCAGTGGGAATTGAAGATGCTGATGATATAATAAATGATTTAAAACAAGCATTAGAATAGAAGTGATTTAAGTGAAAATAAAATTTACAAAAATGCAAGCATATGGTAATGATTATGTTTATATTGAAACAATTAATCAAGAATTACCAAATGACTTAAATGAGTTATCTAGATTTATTTCAAATAGACATTTTGGTATAGGTAGTGATGGCATGGTACTAATATGTCCAAGTGTTGTAGCAGACTTTAGAATGCGTATATTTAATCCAGATGGTACTGAAGCTGAAATGTGTGGTAATGCCATTCGAAGTGTAGGAAAATTTGTTTATGATCATAAATTAACAACAAAAACTAATTTAACTATTGAAACATTAGGAGGCATAAAAAGATTAGAATTAACAATTAATGAAGCCAATTTAGTATCAAATATCAAAGCTAATATTGGAAAACCAATATTTGATTCTAAGCTTATACCAGTTAATACAACTAAGTCAGAATTTATTGAAGAAAAAGTTAAAATATTAGATCAAGAATTTATAATGAGTAGTTTATCTTGGGGAAATCCTCACACTGTCATATTTGTTAGTAATGTCATGAATTTCGATGTTGCAAAATATGGGCCAGCGATTGAACGGAATACTGACGTATTTCCTAAGAAAACTAATGTAACTTTTGCAGAAATTATAAATAAGAATTATATTAAAATAAGAGAATGGGAAAGAGGAACCGGAGAGACAATTGGATGTGGAACAGGTTGTTCAACAGCTGTTGTAATAGCAAGTAGATTAGGTTTAACAGAAAATACTTGTACCGTAGAGCAAATTGGAGGACCATTAGAAATAGAATATAGTGATGAACTATATATGAAAGGGCCAAGTAATTTTGTCTTTGAAAGTGAAATAGAGGTTTCACATATAAAATAGGGAGGTAATCATGAAATTAAATGATTTACTAAAAAATATAAGTTTTACACTTTTAAAAGGAAACTTAGATACTGAGATAAACGATATAAAATATGATAGTCGTAAAGTAACAAAAAATGATATGTATATTGCTTTAGTAGGATATAATAGTGATGGTCATGATTATATTAAAGATGCTATTAAAAATGGAGCCAATACTATAGTTGTATCTAAAATTGTAGATATAAAAGAAGATATAAATATTATTAAAGTTGATGATACAAGAATAACTTTAGCTTATTTATCTAAAGCATATTTTAGTAATCCAGATGAAGAATTAACTATTATTGGTGTTACAGGAACAACAGGGAAAACAACTACTACTCATATGATAAAAGACATATTAAATAATATGGGAATTAAATGTGGTTTAATAGGAAGTATCGGTGTTAAATATAATGATAAAGTTATTCATACTGATAATACAACACCCGAATCATATGAAGTATTCAAATATTTAAAAGAAATGAAAGATAATGGTATTACTCACGTAACTATGGAATGTTCTAGTCAAGCATTTAAATTAAATCGTCTTGCAGGAATAATATTTGATATTGGAGTTTTAACTAATTTAACTACAGATCATATAGGTCCCAGTGAACATGAAAGTTGGGATGAGTATGTATCTTGTAAGAATAAACTATTTTTAAACAGTAAAAAAGTAGTATCGAATAATGATTCTATGCATTTAGATAAAGTATTAAGAAATGTTGAAGTACCAGTAATTACCTACAGTATTAATAATAAAGCTGATATTAAAGCTGAAAGCATAGAATTAATAAATGAAGAAGACTTCTTTGGTTCTGAATTTAATACAATAGGATTAATAGAAGATACATTTAAAACAAGTATACCTGGAGAGTTTAATATTTATAATTCTTTATGTGCTATAGCGGTAGCAAAAGCTCTAGGTTTAGATACAAGTAAAGCTAAAGAAGCATTAATAAATGTTAAAGTTAGAGGTAGAATGGAGATAGCTCTAATAACCTCAAAATTTAAAGTTTTAATAGATTATGCTCATACTGAAGATGGTATGAAAGAACTAGTGAAAACATTAAGAGCTTATAATCCTAAGAGATTAATTAGTGTATTTGGTGGTGGCGGTAATCGACCTAAAGAAAGAAGATATAATTTAGGTGAAATAATAGGTGGGTCTAGTGATTTATGTATAATTACCGAAGATAATCCACGATTTGAAAGCATCGAATCCATTAATAGTGATATTAAAGTTGGATTAGATAAAGTAAATGCAAAATATATAGAAATAGAAGATCGAAAAGATGCTATTGAATATGCTATAAATAATGCAGAAAATGGTGATTTAATACTCTTGGTAGGAAAGGGTCATGAAGAATATCAAGATGTAAAAGGAGAAAAAAAATACTTTAGTGAATTAGAAGTAATAAAAGAAATAAAAAATAAAATGAATTTAGAAGAGTAAACTCTCTTCTTTTTTCTTTTAATATGTTATAATAAAAACAATATAAAAGAAAGTGAGTAAAAAATGAAAAATATTAAAGAAAAAATATATGGAAAAATTGCCATTAGTAATAGACATGTTCATTTAACTAAAGAATTATATGAAGAATTATTTGATGAACCTTTAACAATGAAAAAGCCAATCAGTCAAATCGGAGAATTTGCAAGTAATCAAACATTAACTATAAAAGGGCCAAAAGGAACAATTGAAAGAGTAAGAGTAATGGGTCCATATCGTAATTATAATCAAGCAGAGATATTAAAAAGTGATGCTTACATATTAGGGATAAATCCACCTGTTAGAGAAAGTAGTGATTTAGAAGACAGTGAAACAATAACTTTAGTAACAGATAAAAAAGAAATAACCTTAAAAAACATTTGCATAATAGCAGAACGACATGTACACATGAATGAGAAAAAAGCTAAGGAACTAGGATTTAAAAATGATGATTTAGTAAAATTAATTGTAAATAACGATAAAGGCGGTGAAATGGAAGCTTTTATTAAGATTAAGTCTAACGGTTTTTTTGAAATTCATATAGATCGCGATGATGCCAACGCTTTTTTACTGAATAATGGTGATGAAGTAGAAATTCGTAAAATATAAGAAAAGAGATAAAATATGAAATGGAAAATAGGAAACATCGAAATAAAAAATCAACTTGTTTTAGCTCCTATGGCAGGAATATCAAATACATCATATCGTAAAATAATAAAAGGAATGGGTGCAGGTTTAATATATGCTGAAATGGTTAGTACTAATGCTATAGCATATGGTAACGAAAAAACTTTTAATTTACTAAAAATGAGTGAAGAAGAAAGGCCAATAGTTCAACAAATATTTGGTAGTGATATTAAAACTTTTGTAGCTGCTGCTAAATTAATAGAAGAAAAAATGCATCCAGACATAATAGATATTAATATGGGATGTCCAGTTCCAAAAGTGGCAGTACGAGCTCAAGCTGGCAGTGCTTTATTAAAAAATCCTGAAAAAATTGGAGAAATAGTTAAAGCTGTTGTCAAAAGTGTAAACGTTCCTGTCACTGTAAAAATAAGGAGTGGATGGGATGAAAAAAATATAAATGCTGTAGAAGTAGCGAAAATTTGTGAAAAAAATGGAGCTAGTGCTATAGCAATTCATGCCAGGACTAGAAGTGAAGGATATAGTGGTAAAGCTAATTGGGATATTATAAAAAAAGTAAAAGAAAGTGTTAACATTCCTGTTATTGGTAATGGGGATATTACAAGCCCTATTTTAGCCAAGAAAATGCTTGACGAAACTGGGTGTGATGCTATCATGATAGGAAGAGGTGCTTTAGGCAATCCTTGGATATTTAAACAATGTTTAAAATATTTAGAAAATAATGCCATAATAGAAGAACCATCAAATAATGAAAAAATAGAAATGATAAAGGAGCATTATAGATTTTTAAAAGAGGATAAAAATGAACATATAGCATTACTTGAAATTAGGACTCATGCTTTATATTATTTAAAGGGAATGCCTGAATCAAAAATATATAAAGAACGCATTTGTAAAAGTCAAACAGAAGAAGAATTTCTAAATATTTTAAAAGAATATGAAAATTTTTTAAATAATAAAAAATGAAAAGGTTTACTTTTCATCTAATAATATTTTAGCCACTTTATTGATGGGACCAGCTCCAATAGTAATAATTAAATCATTTTCTTTAATATTTTTCTTTAAATAAAGAGCAATTTCTTGATAAGTAGGAATGTGAATAACATTCTTATTTTTTTTACTTATTAAATCCACTAAATCGCTTTCTTTAACATTCCAAATGTTTTCCTCACGAGCAGGATAAATATCGCATATTATGATATGATCAAACTTTTGTAAGACTTCTGCAAACTCATTTAAGTGCTCTATAGTTCTGCTATAAGTATGAGATTGAAATACAGCCCAAGTTTCATTATGTTTAATTTTTTTAGAAGAATTAAAAGTTGATAATATTTCTGTTGGGTGATGTGCAAAATCATCAAATATATGAGCTTTATTAAATTCTCCAAGATATTCAAATCGTCTACCAACTCCAGAAAACTCTTTTAAAGCTTTTTTGATAATAGTTTTAGAAATATTATAGTTTAAAGCTAAACTAATAGTAGCTAAAGCATTTAAAATATTATGACGGCCAAAAACACTCAACGTAAAAGTTTCTAAATATTCATTATTAACATAACAATCAAAAGAAGGATAACCAAAATCTGATATAGTAATATTTCTAGCTTGAACTTCTGCATTAATATTTTCTATACCATAAGTAATTGTATTATTCCTAAGTTTTAACAATTCACTAGTATTTTTATCATCAACATTTACAACCAAACAACCTGATTCTGGTAGAAGATTTACATATTTTTTAAAAGAATTTTTTGTGTTTTCAATATTGCCAAAATAATCCAAATGATCATTATCAATATTCAAGATAATTTCACTTGTAGGATGAAAATGTAAGAAAGAATCAACATATTCACAGGCTTCTAAAATAAAATATTTTTTATCTCCTATATAAAAATTACCATTAATTTTTCTTAAAGAAGCACCTATTTGAATAGTAGGATTTAAAGAAGCTTCTAAAAATACACTTGCAATCATACTTGTAGTTGTACTTTTTCCGTGCGTACCACTTATGCAAATTAAGTTTTCATAATCTTTGGTATATTCCCCTAAAAATATTGCACGTTCAACACATTCAATGTTATTATCACTCGCATAAACAAGTTCAGGATCACTTTGATCTATCGCTGCAGTATAAATAACTAAATCTACATTTTCTAGTAATTTTAAATCATGACCAATAGTTACATTAATACCTATAGATTTTAGATAAGTAGTATTATCTGATTCTTGCATATCACTACCTGAAATAGATTTTCCGTCATAATGTAGTTGAGCTGCGATGGCATACATGCTTGCACCACCAATTCCAATTAAATGAATATTTTTATAATCTACAATTTTATTTTTCATAAATCCACCTCTAAGCTTTACTATATTATATACTTAAAAATAATTAATAAGCAACAAAAAATAAATATTTTATCTAGTTTTTTGCCATAAAGAATGTTATAATTACTATGAATAGTTTTAATCATGTATAAAATTATCTAGATGTTGGAGGAGTTTATGAAAAATTTAAAATATATATTATTTAGTGTTTTAATAGTTTTTATTTATATAAACAAAGTAGAAGCAGCTACATGTATATACAATGAACCAGCCAACTTTCCTTATAAATATACAATTACATGCAAAACTGGTTCTAGTTGCACTGTAAATGACCCTAATAATACCATTTCTATAAAATCTGGAATTACAATATCAATAGGAGATACTTGTCCAAGCGAAATTTATACAGAATCAGCTAATAATCAAATTACTAATATTAGTTTAAGCGGATCTAATGATAATAAACATCCTGTAAATAGAAATTTATCAACAGAAGGAACAACTTGGAAACCAAATGGTTCTACAGAGCAAGATAATCCTTCTGAAAGTGAAGACTATGAAAAAGATAGTAGGTATGTACAAGCAAAAAAAGATGCTGAAAAGTATTGTGATCCAACAAATTTTGGTTACCAAGATGACGCTAAATGTGAAGAAGCACGAAAAAAGATGAATGAAGTAAAAGAGCTTTATCTTAATTCAGGAGAAGACTTTAATCCCGAAATATTTTGTAAAGGTCCAGTTCAAGGTGTATTTACAACATTAGGATGGGTATTTTTTGTATTAAAAATTTTAATACCTATAATGTTAATAATTTTTGGAAGTATAGATCTTGGCAAAGCTGTAATAACTAGTAAAGATGATGAAATAAAAAAATCTATAAAAACTCTAGCAGTAAGAGTAATCGCAGGAATTATAGTTTTCTTTATTCCAACTATTTTAAATCTAGTAGTTAAACTAATTGACAATAGTGATGTATATAATGGCACATTTTGGGATTGTACTAAATGTATGCTAGACCCTAATAATAATGTATGCAGTACATTAAAGGGGGAATAATAGTGAAAAAAATCTTAATTGCATTTATAACCTTCTTTTTATTTAATTTAAATACTTATGCAGCTAATGTAGTAATGCGCTGTGATTATAATGCAAAAATAATAGATGAAACAGTATATTTGAAGTATCGTGTAGCTTATTATGATGACAATACGATTAAGAGGTATATCGCGACAAATGGCTCTAGTGATGTTACAGAAAGCAATGTTAAAACTCATCTTAATGTAACGACTTTCAGTGTTAAAGATAATAGTGTTTATTCAACGATAATGTCAGTTGGAGATAATTTTACTGCTGATAACATGAAACAGTATTATGAAAAAAAAGTTTGTCCATATCTTGCTTTTAATTATGAAAATTATACAATTACTCCAGTAGAGGATACATCATTAAATAGTGGAGCATACAGTACTAATGTAGCAGAAGGAGATACGCTTTTATTTAACAATTCTGGTAATGAAACTCCAGCGCCCAAGCCTAATTTAAATAAAGAATGTGATTATCATATAAAAAATGATACTTTAAAAAATGTTGAAGGCATAACAGCTAATTTTTCTATATACGATAATGGTGAGAAATACTTTAAAGTTTATTTTAGTGATAAGGGAGAAAAATCTGGCCAAAAAATTCTAATAGGAAATACTGATGTTGTAGCAAGACTTCAAACAGATAAAGGTATAGATTATACTATTATTTTGCCAATAGATCAGGTAAGTAAAATATACAATCAAAATAATGCACAAATGGAGCATAACACTTTTGCTTGCATAGCTAGTAATAATCTCTATTTAATAGAAAAGAGCTTCTCAGAGAGATTATATGAATTAACAACAGATAAAGAACTAGCAGATAATTATGGTGATCATACAGGAAATATGAATGAGGGAGTAGATAACGATCCTGGAGGCTTTGAATCAAATATAGACATTGATTTTGATACTACCAAAGGTTGTGAAAGCTATTTAGGAAATCCAAAAGACAATGTCAATAAGCCACCAGCATACTATTTACAATTTGCATTTAATCTAATAAAGTATATAGCACTAATACTATTATTAGTACTAACAATTATAGAATATGCAAAAGCAATCGCATCAAGTAATCAAGACGCGATAAAAAAAGCAACAATGAATACAATAAAAAGAATAATAATTGCGGCAATAATATTTGTCTTACCAATGTTAATAGAATTTTTATTTAAAATATTAGGCATATATAGTTCTACTACTTGTGGTATAAAATAATAAAAATAAAAGGAGGAAAACTATGAAAATAAAAATTTCTTATATTTTAATGTTTTTAACTTTTTTAGTATTTCCTTCAAAAGTTATAGCATGGGAACAAGGGACGATTACATGTATATACAATGATAATGGAACTTATAGTAATGGCAATGATTCTTGGAAAAAATATCTTAATGTAACATTTTATGGAGTAGGAACAACTATGCCAAGCCTAGGAGAAATAGAATATTATTCAATATATAATAATGACTTAAATGATAAAAGAGTAACATTTTTATATGAACAAAACGCTATAGATTATTTTGTTAATTTTAATAGTTTTATTCCAGGAATAGAAAGTCAATATACTTATATGCCATCGATTCTTTTAAGCGACGTTTCACAGGGATTAAATGCTATTAAAGAAAATAATAAAGAACTAGTTTGTCCTAGTCAAATGATGGTTCTTGAACGAACCATTGAAACAGGAAAATGGAATATATTTGTTCCAAATGAAATAAAAACACGATATGATTTATACGCTTGTGGAAATAATTATGGAGATTACAATAATGATACATGTCCAACCATACGAAAATATTTAAGCGAATATAGAAAAACTGCTAATCATGATGGTTCAGAAGGTAAAATTCATACCATGTATTATTACACAGGAAGTCTTATAAGCAATGTTGGCCAAAAAGATCCTACACAAACGAACATCCAAGATGTATATAATGATACCCAGCAAAAAATAGAAGCTATTTGTAAAGATGAAGAAGATAACGATGTATTTGATGAAGAGGAATGTAAGAAACTACAAATGCAGCAAGGAAGCAATGTAAATCAAGCGGAAACAAACTTAGGAGTTTCAGAAGAAACATTAAAAGATGAGTATCTAGGCTTTAAAGCAGATATAGATTTAGATTTTGATACTACAAAAGGTTGTGAAAGTTATTTAGGAAATCCTAAAGATAGTGCTAATAAACCTCCAGCATACTATTTACAATTTGCATTTAATTTAATAAAATATATAGCACTAATAATATTATTAGTACTAACAATTATAGAATATGCAAAAGCAATTGCATCAAGTAATCAAGATGCTATAAAAAAAGCAACAATGAACACAATAAAAAGAATAATAATTGCGGCAATAATATTTGTTTTACCAATGTTAATAGAATTTTTATTTGAAGTATTAGGCATATATAGTGCTACAACTTGCGGAATAAATTAGAAAGGAAAAATAATTATGTTTTTAGGTGTATGGTGGAATCCTTTTTCATGGGGCCAAGATATTTTAGATGGAATTGTATCTTTCTTTTATGGAATTTTATTAACCTTAGATTGTATTATTTATTCTTTTGTTAGTTATGTATACCAAATTTTTTTGGTTTTAGCGCAAGGTGGAAAACTAATTGATGATAAGTTTATAGGAGATTTGGTAAATAGAATCTATATAATTATAGGAGTAGTTATGTTATTCTTAATAGCATATTCTCTTTTGAAATCTATGGTTAATCCAGATGAGGCATTAAAAGGAAAACAATCGCCAGTTAACATTATTAAGGATGTTATAATATCAGTAGCATTAATTGCATTATTACCAACAATTTTTGAGTTTGCTTTTGATTTTCAAAATTCATTATTAATAAATAATACTATTGGAAAAATTATTGTTGGGGCTGCTGGTAGTGGTACTTCTGATCCAGCCCAAACTATAAGAGATGGCGGTTACATAATGTCAGAAGGCGTTTTTAAGGCATTTTTACATGCTAATCCTGAATTTTGCGATACCAAAGCAGAAGAAAGCAATGGAGTCTCAGAATCTGGAGAAACTTGTAAAATAATAGAAGTTGATAACAAAGGTACGACTTTTGGTGATTTATGGGATGAAGCAAGGGATGCCACAACGTTTTGGGCTTTAGCAAGAGTAGGACCTAGCATTTTAAAAGGTGAAGTTAACTATTACATCTTAATAGCACCAGCTGCAGGTATATTTGTTTTATTTGTTTTATTGCAATATTGTTTAGATATGGCACTGAGGTTAGTAAAACTAGCAGTTTATGAGGTTATAGCTCCAATACCAATATTTGCGCGAATCATGCCAAATGAACAGACCAAAAAAGTGTTTAGTAATTGGTTAAAAGCGACAATGTCAACATTTACTGAAGTGTTTATAAGAATTGCTATTTTATATTTTGCAGTATTCCTAATTAGTACTGTTACAGCTAGTATAAATGACATTTTTGGAACAGTATTTAGCGGTTCTGCAAGACTAGATATTTTATTAATAGCACAAGCGTTAATAATAATAGGTATAATATTATTTGTTAAACAAGCTCCAGAAATTATCAAAGAGATTACAGGTTTAGATGCTGGAAAATATGGTAAGTCATTAATGAAAGGAATAGGCATGATGACAGCAACGCTTGGAGGCGGCGCAACAGCAATGATTAGAACAGCAGCTAATGATAAAGATAATCATGGCTTTAAAAAAGGATTCAATGCTTTTAAAGCAGGAATGGGTGCTGGAGCTAGAGGTTTATGGCATGGAAATAAAGTTGAAAAGTTTGGTGATATGCCTAAAGCAGCAGGGAAAGCAGCATCTGATACTTTAGCAAAGCGCGCTAAAGTTAAAGCAGCTGGAGGCAATTTAAAATACTTAAATGAATGGCGTAAAGATAAAGAAAAAGATTTCGAAGCTTGGAAGTCAGGTGGTTTTGAAGCTCAACAAAAAACTTTAGAGGCAATAAATGCAATTACTCAAAATGCTGATGCTGTTAAATCTAAAACTGAAGGCTTTGTTAAAGATAAAAAATATATGTTTAGTTTGCTTAATGGTGGTAGTGCTCCTAGGACAATAAATTATTCAGGCGGAAGACATGTAGATATTGATGATACTACATCCTTAAGTGCTATAGAGGCTTTAATACAAACTTTAAAAAATACTGGTGACGCTGATGATGCAATTTTAGCAGATGAATTAAATAACGAAATGCAAGTGCGAATTAAAGAATTAGGAAAAAATTTATCAAAAGTTGCAAATAAAAGTATGACAGAAGGAGCTTTTAATAGCCAATATATGATTCAAACTTTTGATCCTGTAACAGGAGATCAAAAGTTTCAAATTCAGAAAGAAGCTAGTGTAGAAATGTCAGAAACAGCATCACAATTTGATTTATTAAAAAAACGTTTAGAAGACGACCCTTCTATAGCAGATTTGGCAAATGTAAAAGCTAAGTATCCAACTGGACTATCAAGTTTAACAATCGATCAATCTTCAGATTTATCTAAAGAATTGAAAAGAGATGCTGCTGTTATACAACAGGAAATTACACTTGAACAAGAACGAAGAAAGGCTAAAGAGAAAAAATAATGTCATTTGTGAGTAAAGTTAGAAATTGGACCTCTAGTAGCATTTCAGATGATAAAAATGAAATTGAAACATATCAAGTATTTCAAAATGAAATAAATAATATAAAACAAACAATAGAAGGATTTATCAAAGAAGAAGGTACAGAAAATTATTTATTACATGTTTTATATAATGGTAAGTTAGTGTCTCTTTCATTTTTAGAAACATTAAAAAATTCTATACTAAATAATAATAGATTAAGTATACAAGATAGAATTAAAGAAAGTTCTTTACTTGATAGTGCATATAGAAGTGGATTAGAAGAACTAAAAAATAGAATTATAAATATGGCTAGAATAAACCCAGATAATGCTTATTTAAGTAAAATATCTAGTTCTTTAAATATAATAAATACATTATTAAAAAGACACTTACATTTAATAGCAATTAAGAAAAGTGGCTTAATGTCTATATCAAATTATAATGAATTAAAACAATTAGAAGAAAGTATTATAATGAGAATTAGTGAATTAAATTATCGAATTACTACAGATACAATGAAAAGATAAGTATAAAAGTACTTTTCTTTTTTTAATTTAAATAAATATTAAAAATACATCTACCCCTTTAAAAGTAATTATGTTATAATAAATAAGTAAAATAGGAGTGATTAGTTTGAATAATTATTTAATTCCAGCTAACTCTAAAAAATCAATGTTAATATTAGGTTTTTTTACAATGACTGATTTAATATTATTTGGTTCTGGAGTTGGTATTACATTAATTTTATTAATGACAATCCATAGTACTAAAGTAGGAATAATGTTATTGATATTATGTCCAGCATTAATAACAGGTTTTTTAGTAATGCCAGTCCCATATTATCATAACGTTTTACAATTTATTACAAATGTCTATACATTTTATAGTGAGCAAAGACATTATTTATGGAAAGGATGGTGTTATAATGGCGAAGAGTAGTTATAAATATAGTGAAGATTGGCTACCAATCAGACAAATATTAAATGGAATGATTCAATTAGATAATGGGGAATTTGTAACCGGAGTAAAAGTCCACCCAAGAAATATTTTTATATCCGATCAAGGCTTACAGAATGCGATTATTGGTAATTTAAGAAATTTTTACAATTCTATAAGTTTTGAATTTTGGTTAATAATCGCTGATAGACCAGTAGATATAGGGGTTTATTTATCACAACTCCAAATATTATATAACGATAATAACACCAGTCAAATTCAAAAGAAATTAATTATGGAAGATATTAATAAGGCTAATATGTTTATGAGTGCCGAATATAATGTTGTTGATACTGAGTATTACATTTTATTTAAAGAAAAGAGAATGGAATTAATCCAAAAGAAATTACATACTTTAA